>JANNPR010000099.1:0-3198 GCA_031400345.1 Planctomycetota bacterium
TTGGAGCACTATTTTATAAGAATATATATTCTAAGGAAGCTGGGTAATTGAACGTTATGTGCAAGCTTGCCGTGGGGCCGGAAAGACAAGCAGTCCGTTCGAATTCGGTTCGTTACTAACGGAATCCTGCCTACTTGGAAATATCGCAATTCGCTCTGGCAAAGAATTGGAATGGGACCCTGAAACCGTGTCATTTCCAAAGCAACCCGGCCTCAGCAAATACCTGAGTCGGGAATACCGCGCGGGGTGGGAGGCAAAATAGACATTCGCCATCCGGCTTGCTCGGGTGGTTTAACGGTATGCGTTATAGAAGTGGGACAGTCGAAGTATTGCAGAAGCCGTTAAACCACTGGGGCAAGCCCAGTGGCGAAAAACTCATTCCCTATCCCATAGACGCGCTGCGCCCCTCGCCCGCTGAACCAATGTCGTTACCGTCGCCAATCCCGATGGGAGCGGGAGCTTCTGGAGGCGCATCGCTTCTACCAGTCAGTCGCGCCCACGCCGATGCTAATGGTGCACTGGCTACGTAGTAAAAGAAAATCAGCGGGATAGCCAGTTCGTGTACCAAAAACACAGCGACAAAAGCGAAAATCACTTTTACCAAATGCTGGAAGCTGCGGCGTCCACGGAGGAATTGGTTCACAGCATGCCGATATCGGATTCGGGAAACCATCAGCGATGCGACTAACAACGTGACGAAAGGCAAGCCGACACTGGACCACGATGAAAGCATCTCGCCGATATTCTGAGTGGTTATCGACTTTCCGGGCCCAGTCAATCGTTCTAAACCGGGCCCAATGACTACGAGTGAAGCGACCATGCCAGCCGCTGCCGGGGATGGCAACCCGCGAAAATCACTTCCTATGTCTGTCCCTTTCAACACGTTATAGCGAGCGAGACGCAGTACGGCACACACCATGTACAGCACCGCAATCACCCACAGCAGGCGGGGGGGAAGGAACTGGGAAAACTTAAGCATCAAAAAGGCTGGAGCGACACCGAACGTAATTGCATCACAGAGGCTATCCAATTGAGCCCCGAAATCGCTCGTTTGTTTTGATAACCTCGCGACCGCTCCATCCAGCATATCGAACAACATTGCTAAATAGATCAGTATCGCTGCGAAGTACAGATCGTTTGGGGAACCGGGTTCCGGGCCGACTTTTGCCGCATAGGTGATTGCTCCAAACCCGCAAACGGCATTTCCAAGTGTCAACAGGGAAGGCACGACGGCAAACGCTTTGCGGCGCTTGGCGGCGGGAGGCAAGCTTATTCTTCTACGCATGTGGATTCTCCGCCGATTTGCTGTCAACCGCGGGCTTCGGGTCGTATGCAATCAACACGCTTTCACCCGCCTTTACATGTTGCCCTAAGCGGACGCGAACTTCCATAGTCAACTCCCGCGGTACGATTAATTCGGTGCGCGAGCCAACCTTGATCATCCCGAACTGCTCGCCGCGCTCCAGGATGTCCCCCGGAGCGGACCGACACACAATCCTTCGAGCAATTGCGCCGGCAATTTGTCGAACTATCATACGGCGGAAGGGAGCCTGTGTTTCCTCGAGCCGCACTTCCATTTGTTCATTCTCGCGAGCGGACGACGGACGCAACGCGTTCAGAAACTTGCCTCGTCGATAGGTCAAACCGATTACGCGGGCCGCGATTGGAGAACGGTTAATGTGAACATTAAAGACACTCAAAAAAATGCCGATTAAAATCGCCGGCCCACCGCAGAAGTCATGGTGCTCGAGCTCTTCGATTGCTACCACTTTTCCGTCCGCTGGCGATACGACTAAACCGAAATCAACGGGCACAGTACGCTGCGGATTTCGAAAAAACGACATAATAAAGAGTGAGAGCACCGCCGGGATAATCGCGATCGGCCAATAGAGAAAAGCGGTAAGTGCTGCCAACAGTGCCAACCCGCCAGAGATTAACAACAACTCGCAAAGTCCTACGCGAGCAAAAGGCAATCGGTCCCGCCAAGCGAATGGGTCATGTTCGGCTGGCCACCAGTAGCCACCCTGGTTGCAATAAAACTTCAGATCGCGCGGATCGAGAACTTCGTGTGGGCAACCTCTAGGGCTCCCTCGTCTACTCGCCTGCATTTTCTGTACATAGCCCGGAAAAAATGATTTCAGCAACGCGCGTCGGCAAACACCCCAAGCGAGCTCGATCCGCATGCATGTACCGCCACCCGGCTGTATGGAATCGATGGATGGATCGAGGGCTTCCACTGGCGTCGCCGAGTGCGTCTCAGGCGGAGTGAGACCCGGAGTCGCTGTCATATACACGGTCTCAGACTATCTGCGAGATCGCGCGGAACGCCGCTTGATAGTGCGTTTGTATTTCGTAGGTGCCTTTGAATCACTCGAATCATGCGGACTGGGGATTCGCAGACGATGAACGACAGCAGGGGGGACATTTGTCCAGACAATCTCACGGCTAAACTCGTATTTTGCCAAGTGGCGTTCCAGGATCAGCCCAACGCCTTCCAACCGTTTTCGTTCGAAGCGTGATGCAGCCAGTGATTTGACGCGCCGAATCCAGAGGTACTCGAAGAATGTCAACTCGCCACCTGGCCGCACCAGTTTGATCATATGGCGGAAGATTCGCTTGACCAGTGCCGTTGGGAAGCCATTAAATGGCAAACCGCAGATAATAATATCAAACGGCTTTTCGAGACTGAGCTCTTCGACCCCTTTCGTCCAGATTTTGACCTGGTCTCGCACATCGCGAAAATGCTGTTCGTTTTCGAAACGACGCTGTAAAATCTCGACAAATCGTTCGTTCAATTCGACCAGTTCGATGTCATCGCCCGGGCTTACATGTCTTACCAGCTCGCTGGTTACGGCACCCGTGCCTGGGCCAACTTCCAGAATGCGACAGGGAGTTTGCCGATCTTGCAGGCACTTCGACAATTCCCGCGCCAACCCAAGACTGCTCGGCGCTAGTGCGCCGGTTGTCTCAAACGATCGAGGAAACTCTTTCAAAAATGCGGCATATTCCTTGATTCTTCCCATACGAACAAGAGTACGATCAATCCATGTGTTTTGCAATTGGTCAGACTGGTGAACTAGGAACTCCGGGCCGTTTCAGGGCGGCTTGTTCGGCGAGCACGGTGGGATAAGAATCTGGTGTGGTTAAATGTGACACCCGGTCAATCCGGCTCTCGGTTCTACAGGATTTTGCTTAACA
>JANNPR010000140.1:0-1099 GCA_031400345.1 Planctomycetota bacterium
GGTGGCCCGAGCCATATCGATATGTGGGACCCGAAACCGGATGCGCCCGTCGAGTTTCGCGGCGAATTCGGCACTGCAAATACCGCCGTCCCCGGAATCCAATTAACCGACATGTTGCCGCAGTGCGGGGCTATGATGCGAAAGTGGTCGATCATTCGGAGTCTTCATCACACGGATGCCGGTCATTCATCAGGCGATCAGATTTGCTTTACGGGCTATCCTGCCGGTCGTAATCCAGATGAAAATGTGCATCCCAGTTGCGGCTCCGTTGCCGCCGAACAACTTTCGCACCAGTCTCCCGAACTTCCAACCTACGACATGATTCCGCGGATGGTGCCCGGAGCCGGCTCGGCTTACCTGGGAGTCGCTCGAAACCCGTTCGAGACGATTGCCGATCCAGCGGTGAATGGGCCTTTCAAAATGCCGAATTTTGAAATGGCTGGCGGGCTGAATGTCAATCGACTTGGTGACCGCCGTGAACTGTTGTCGGATTTTGATCGGATCCGTCGAGCCGTCGATCAGACCGGCCGCATGCAATCGCTGGATCGGTTTAGCCAGCAGGCGTACGAAATACTTGCTTCGCCCGCGGCGAAGAAGGCCTTCGATCTCGATGCAGAACCGACAGCCGTTCGCGAACGCTACGGTTTCATGCCGGCTTTTGATCCGCAGGCGGCCAATCGCTGTGGCGCTCCCGCCTGGAGCCAAAGGATGCTGTTGGCGCGGCGACTTGTCGAGGCTGGAATTCGGCTCGTGACGGTCGATCTTCGCTGGTGGGACACTCACGTGTTGGGGTTCGATTCCTTGCGGCGCGGGTTTTTGCCGAGATTCGATCGAGCCTACTCGGCGCTAATTGAAGATCTCGAGCAGCGCGGTTTGCTATCGACGACTTTAGTTGTGGCTTGGGGTGAGTTCGGTCGGACGCCGCGCGTGAATGCCGACGCGGGGAGAGATCATTATCCCAACGTATTTAGTGCCGCCCTGGCTGGCGGCAAAGTGGTTGGCGGTCGAGTCATTGGCTCCTCGGACGATAAGGGAGCTTTTCCTCATGACAACCCCAAGACTCCGCAGGACGTCTTGGCCACGGTTTATGACCACCTCG
>JANNPR010000152.1:0-5646 GCA_031400345.1 Planctomycetota bacterium
GCCTTACATTCTTTTTCCAGGTTCGCGATGAACTCATCGGGAACGTTGTTGGTGGCACCATCTGGCCTCAGATTCTTATGGACTTGAAAAATCGCCTCGATGGATTTGGTGTCCTTCAAATTCGCGAACACCTCAGGGGCGCAACCCTTCGTGACCCCGTTATTCATGATCGCAACCGACGGTTTCAGAGATCGCATTACAAGCGGATTATTGCTGGCGTCCAAGCCATGATGCGTGACTTGGTAGACGTCAACTTCACCGACCAAATTCGTGGGGCAAACCAATCGTGCCTCTTGATTCCAGGTCAGGTCGCCAGCGTCGAAGAATCGAAATGGACCAAAGTCGAGCAGGACGACTAGGCTGTTGGCATTGTCCGTTCCGTCACGTTCCTTGCTTCGCGAATCGGCACAGATCTCCGAGTTTGCTGGAGAGCCCTCGGGCATCGAAATGAATTGCTGCTTACCACCCAGGCACGTGATTCGAACCTCTGGAACACCGTCGGCTTGTTTTAAAGGCAGCGTATCTCCGGCCTTGAGAACAACCCGGCGTTGACATTTGAAGTCCGTATAAACTTTTGGGGGCGGTTCCGGCATGCCGTCATAAATGCCGTTATCGTATACGTTCATGATGGGAAGCAGGCTTGATAGAGTTTCGGCACCGCCAAAATGGTCCGTGTGATAGTGCGTGGTAATCAAATGATCGATCTGCCGTAGCTTAGCGATCTCCGCAACAACGTGGACGATCCGATCCGGGTCGCGGCGGCCGGGGTTCCCACTGTCGATGAGAATCGACTCATTGGCCGGTGTCACGATCAATGTCGCAGCCCCACCTTCGACATCAACCCAATAGATGTCTAGCCCTTTCGCCGCGATCTCCGCTGGACGAACACCGATGTTGAAGAAAATGCCCGATCCCATCAGAAGTGCAACGAGTTGCCGAAGCATGTTAATAAACCTCTTTGTATTTTGGGCGATCAAATGGTCAATCGGTTCGCCATCTTGTTTTCGCTTCCTAACAGAATACCCTTGCTTATTCACAATGAAAATCACCGGCTCGAGTTTGCGAAGCTTCTTAGCCGTTTGAAATCGATTGATGGAAGGAGTGGGGAGATTGAAGTGTGCCACCTGGCAGCCGCTGGAGTTGGCTTGACGACAGGTACACGTTGTTTCAGCGGCAAGCCAGTGCGAGGTGGGCAAAGCCTAGTTCCCAATTTAGGCTCGCCAGAGGCAGCACTGGCTTGCCGCCGAAAGTCCGCCTTCGAATATCCACGTCAACTCCGGCGGCTGCCAGGTGGCACACTTCATACTTGATCCACTCTAACTATGAAATAGTTTTCCAAAGTCTGAGAATTCGCTCTCTACATCTTTTTGTCGTTGCGCCTGTTTATGCAATCGTCGCTCGAACTAACTCAGGAGCTGACGGCGAGCGCCCATCGCCTCGGATTTGTCTTGGCCGGCGCTTGCCCAGCCGTTACTCCAGCAGGAATCAATCGATTTCGTCAGTGGTTGGCGGCAGGTTATGCAGGCCAAATGACCTATCTCGCAGATCGTGCCGATCGCTATGAACACCCGAATCATATACTGGACGGGGCACGCAGCATTTTGATGCTGGCTATGCCGTATCGGACGAACGAACCGCTCGTAGCCATGCCAGGCTACGGACGCATTTCGCGTTATGCCTGGGGAGACGTCGACTATCACGACATCATTCACCAGCGACTACACGAGCTTCGTGCGCGCCTCAGTCAGCTTAGGCCGAACGCTCACGCCCGGGGAGTTGTGGATACTGCTCCCATGTTGGAGCGAGAGTTCGGATTGCTCGCGGGTCTTGGTTGGATAGGCAAGAACACGTTACTGCTCAACAAGCAATGGGGCAGTTGGTTTTTCTTAGCGGCTTTGTTGACGGACCAAGAATTGCAATACGATGCGCCCTCCGATACGGATCATTGCGGAACGTGCCGCGCATGCCTCGATGCCTGTCCCACCCAGGCATTTCCGCAACCCTACGTGCTTGACGCGTCCAAATGCATCAGCTACTTGACGATCGAACTCCGCGAGGCGATTCCCAATGAGCTTCGCTCCGGAATACAGAACTGGTTGTTCGGCTGCGATGTTTGCCAGGATGTATGCCCCTGGAATCACAAACCAACTGCTACCGCGGAGCCTGGCTTTCAACCACGAGAAGGAATGAGCCTCGTCGAGCTAACGCGATTGTTCGAGCTGTCCGATGGCGACTTCCGTGACCTGTTTCGTCGAACCCCACTTTGGCGCGCAAAGCGTCGTGGCATCCTGCGAAACGCGGCTATCATTCTGGGTAACCAGCGCGATCAAAAATCGCGCGCCGCGCTGGAATTGGGTTTACAGGACGTCGAACCCATCGTGCGAGAAGCTTGTGACTGGGCACTACGGCAGTTGTTGTAGTAGGCACCACTCCGTGTGCCGTACGGCACACGAAGTGTGCCTACTACTGCATGGCGTTACTCAGACGTAGTAACTGGCACAGCAGCATTGGGGACAGTCGTCGGTGCACCTTGACGCAACAACCTCTGCGCTTCGTGTAGCACGAATTTTGCATCCATAAATGGCTCGAAACTAATGTCCTGCCAGCGCACGAGCCCAGCTGCGTCAATCACGAACGTGGCGTGCAACGGCCGTTGCTCAAAATCGTCAAACACGCGGTACTGTTTGAAAACGTCCAACTTATCATTGACAAGGAGAGCAATCGGATAGGGCCCAGAAGTGTAGTTTTTGATGGCCGTCTGCAAGTTTTGAGCTGTGTCCGTACTGATGGCTACGAGCGCAAAACCAGCGTCTGAAAAATCCTTCGCTGACTCAGTAAACTTCTTAAGCTGCTCTACGCAATGCAAGCAACCTGACCCCAGATAGAACATGACAATCACCGGCCGTCCGTAATATTCCCGAAGCGAATGCGGCTGGCCGTTTGAATCATTGAGGACCCAGTTGGCCGCGGAAGTTGGTTGCCATCGAAATGGGCCCAATGAATCCAAAGTTGGCCGCTCACCTACATCTGTTGAGGCAGGTTTGCGAACGCGCCAATCGTCAGGCGAGCCAAGCTCCTTCGCAATCGCACCGACTCGCGCGAATACAGGTGATTGAAGATCGATCGAATTGGATACCTGCTGTAGCTCAGTTAGGGCAATCTTGGCATCATCTTTTTTTCCAGCCCGCCACAACAAGTCGACTAACGCGGCCAGCGGTTGAACTTCGTTACTGTGGTCAGCAACGTGCTTTCGTGCCGATTTAATGGCTTCGTCCGTTTCTCCCGCCAGCAATGTGAGCAACGCCAGATAGGGTTCGTCGACACCACCTGCCTTCTTTAGCAGGTCACGCCCGCCTTTTAAGTCTCCAGCGGAAACAGCTTTGTGTCCTTCTAGCTCGTTGACAGCCTTTTCCAACTCGAGAACCTTCGCATCCAAAGGTTTCCTCGCTTCGTTTTTAGCTTTTTCTATTTTTTCCTTGTTCTTTTCATCCTGCTCGGCGATCGCCTTTTGTTCCGCTTCAGCTTGAGCCTGAGCAATCCCCGCTTCATCCTTGCCATCGGCCATAGCCTTTGTTTTGGCCTCCTCTTTCGATTTATCCAATGCGGCCTTGTCTCGCGATTCTATCCGAATCTTTTCAGCAGCATCGTTGCCAGCTTTGTCTCGGGCATCCTGTTGCACTTTCAATCGTGGCTGCAAGGAGGCCAGATGGCTATTGCCGCGATCGAGTTCTCCCTTTCGATAGTACGCGGCGCCAATCTGCCTCAATCGCTTGGTTTGTTCGCCCTCGTCTTCTGTCGCGTCCAGGTAGGTAGTTTCCGACAGCGCAAGCATCTCGTCCCACAGCTCATAACGCTCTAGGGTCTCCCAAAGCCGTTGCCGCCCGTACTTAGCACTACCGCTCTTAGATAGACCGTTATATTTCGGGTGACGGGGAAGCTCGAGCATGTTCTTGGCCAGATCGACCGCATCGCGCACTCGTCCCACGGAATTGAGATTTCGGATGAACCATTCGTTGTTGTGCGCTAAGTTGTGAATTTGGTCGGGCAGAATATGATCCCGCATCATGTGGGCATGATCGACACGTGCTGACGCTTCCTGCTGCCAGCAGGCGTCTTCGTATCGTTTCAGTCTCGAATAAATATGCCCGGGCATGTGCCACATGTGCGCAATTCCTGGCGCAGTCTGTCCACAGCGTGCCGCCGAAGCCAAGGCCCGCTCGGCCCGCTCGTAATCCCATAAATGAATGCGGTAATGGTGAACCGGATGCATCGGATCCACCGCAAAAATCTGGTCTAACAATGCGTCCAGCGCCAAATAACTGGTAATGGGCACACCCGCATCTCGATTCATCCACAGTTGCAGAACTAGTAAAGCCTTTGCTTCTAAGTCGTCGGGGAATTCGTAGATTATTTTCTCGATGGCTTTCGTATAGTTTTCGACTCGTTCCTTTTTCTTGTCAGAACCGATCTTCCAGTAGGCATCCCAAGCATCAATGTACATCTGCTCTCGCTTCGAGACTTTATCTTTGCGTTTGACTGCCTCAGCGATGAAGCCCTTAGATCGTTTCTCATTATCGCGATTCGCTTGAGCCATACCCCAGTACGCCATGGCACAATCGGGCTCAATTGCCGCCGCTTGCCGGAAAGAACGTTCGGCTTCGAAGTACCAAAAACCGTGAAGTTGGGCGACTCCTTGCTCCACAAACTTCTGAACTTGATCGTTTTGCGTGCTCACAGGAAATCGGACTTTTCCCACTCCCGCCATGAAATACGCCTTCTGACGCGGGCCTTCGTTAAACACTTCGCCATGCAGCGACTGACCGGCGGGAATATCCTTTGCATGGTCTGGGTTATCGGTGTTCTTAGCGGCAGGCGCTTCCTGCGCAACACTTGACCCAGTCCAAAGTAGCAACAGCCAGACTACGGCTATGCGATTTGAGCGGTTGCTCATGGAATGCTCCAAGCCATTCAGAAAGAGTTCAGGTGGGATCTGCGATCGAGGGATTAGTTTAGACTAGGCTTGCGCAACGCAGTTTGCAAGTTACCCGCTGCCAACCGATCTTGTAACTTGTACCAATCGGATTCCGGCGACGCGAACTAGCATGAAAGAGACGGCGACGGGGACCAGCTGCAACGCATTCCAGGCGCCGCTTTCGACAATCGCGTAAGCCATCTCCGCGGCAGTAGTTTTATGTGTAAATTCCTTGTGCCAAATACCAAACGCGATTGCCTGCCCAACGCAAATGGCGATGAAATAGGGCAACAGCCAGATCGATCGCGCGGAGGGGCGTAGTAGGGCGAGTGCCGTCGGCAATGCCAGTAAGGCACCGCACAAAACGATGAGAAAAATGGTCTGCAGAAGCGATTTGTCCATTTTGATCGACAGGTAGTTGAACGTAGGCGTGCCCAATCGAATCACCGCAAATAATACGCATGCAAAGGTGACTAAACCGAATACCTGCAACAAACTGAATTGCTCGGCCACCCCGGTTCTTGGCCAACCCACAACCTCAGCGCGATATCCGCGGACGCGTAGCAAGAACCAAAAAGGACAAACCGTTACTAGTTGAGTAAGCAACGCCACCGAAGCCGCTACTACAGCCGCATTGGAATCCGAGAACAGCGGCAGCTTGTGAGCGATCTGGA
>JANNPR010000180.1:0-2224 GCA_031400345.1 Planctomycetota bacterium
CCGCAACCCCGTTGGGGTTGGCGTTGTTTGTACCGCAGCACCCAGGGTAGCCGCTAGCGCGGCAACCCTGGGCTAGTGGACGGAACCCCGTTGGGGTAAATGCTTGTCGCTCCAACGAGAAGAAGACTACAACCAACAATCAGCAATGGAATAAAAATCGTCCACCTCGTGAACACGCATTGAACCAGAAAATCACCAATTTCGCGCAGGCCAGTACCTAACTACGCATTTCTTCGCGCAGGCGACATAGGACTCGGTATTTGGCTTGGCGCACCGCGCCTTGACTGACACCCAAGTCCGCGGCGATGTCGGCCGTGGAATGGTTATCTACCGCCAACCGCCAGAAGGCCTGCCAGGTGATATCGTCGAAGTCGACGCGAATGACCGCCAACGTTCGTTGCAGCAGCGAGCGCCGTTCGGTGGAGATTTCCGGCTCCTCTTCGTCGTCAATCCAATCGGGATGCTCGTTCAACCGCCGCACAACGTCCGTACCCCCCTGGGCCTGAGGCGTTGCACCGCGCCGGCGGTAGAAGAGGCGAATCTGATTTCGTGTGATGGCCCACAGCCAGCCGCGAAAGCTCGATTGTTGATGTTCGACATCAAATTCAGCGGCATGACTGTAAACTGACCGGAAGACCTCTTGGACCGTATCCGCGGCATCCGCATCGCTCAAACCACCGCGACGCGCCCAACCGTATACGAGCGGCGTGTAGACGTCCGCGAGTTTCTGCCACGCATCTGGATCACGACGCTGGATCCGAGCAATTAAGCTCGATGAAGTCGAACCCAAAACGTCACTCGCGAAACTGCTCATGATCAATCGTCCTCCAGACACTCGTCAGCGTTGCCCATGGGGCGGACGGCGGGGACAAGTCTAGCACGCATCGCGGCAAATGTAAGTCATTTACGTTTGTGCGGGAGGTCTGCACCGTCACGTCCGGCAGATGCTAGTGAGTGTGCGCCTGGACTCGACCTGATACCGGATCGATCGTGTACGCCGATCCATCCACCGGGCACGTCGGGATGACGTCGGGATAATATTGAGGATTCAGCTTGGATAGATTATCAACGAACATACCTTGGTCGAATAGGTACTTTTCCATGCTGGAATCCAAGTCGCTTCGGTATTGATCGCAGACTTGGATTTTGGCGAATCGCGTATGGAATGTGATCCGCGGCACGACAATCGTCACGAGGATACCCATAATGACGATAACTGCGATCAACTCCAGCAGTGAGAACGCCGAATAGCACCACGGTTGACGCGGATGGATCGTCGTACCTGTTTTCTTCCGCATCATCTTGAACCCGTTGATGACTTGCTCCTGGCGGTCGCATTTCGCTGCGCTACGTCGATTTTACTCAGTTTACCGGCTGGTTTTTCGGAGTTTGTGCTGGAGCAGAGGTAGGTTCAAACGATGGCGGTGCATTGGACAACGGAGTGGCATTAACTATTCCTGTTGGATTAGCTCCATGAATATTCGGGGTGGCCGATGGAATTATTTCCGGCTGCAACGGTGTAAATCGCGGGGCCTCTGGGCTGGGTATCGGCATGGGAGGAAGATCCAAGGGAGACCCGTGCAAACCTATGAAACCTTTTCGCTGCAAAATTTCTGCAACATCGAGGACCTCCTTGCGATCTCCATCGGCAACTGTGAGCTGGTCCTGCTTGATCGCTAACAGCCGCAGATCCCCGGTTTCTAACAGCGTGACCTGCAACTGTCCTTGTTGCTTCAGCATGGTTGTGAGCGCATTGATGCCAACCACGCCCAGCAGACGAATTCTTGTCTCGCCGTTTTCGCCTGTAAGTGTCGTAACCACGGGTAACGCGACGCGAGACTTGCCCAAAGCACCATGGTCCTCGAGCAAAATCGGTTGACGGGGGGCTGGGGCGGGGCGAAATTCATCGTCACCGAGGCCCTCGGGTTCGTTGTCGCGAAATTCCATTGGATGAATAACATTAATCGCGGGAGTCGCCACCGCAGCTCCATTCGGAGCGCCAGACCGCGAACAAGCTGGGACACTGCAACCCAATGCAACGAGTGTCACAAATGACGCTAACTTTCGCATGATTCTAATTCCCCGAGGGTTTTGTTAAACGAATCCCCGTGGTAGTAGGCGCCGTCCGTGTACCGTCCAATTACGGGACACGGAGTGTGCCTACAACTTCGACAGGGCGGTAGCGCGACGGTGGCCGGTATTAGCCGAGCTAATTCAATACACG
>JANNPR010000202.1:0-5557 GCA_031400345.1 Planctomycetota bacterium
AGACAACCGGAATTAAAGGCATGTCACAATCTCTTTCCCGCGTGTGGTTGCACATTGTGCCGCAGCCCTCCCAAACGAAGCCGCGGTCTATTTCGGCCTCGTTTTTCCGCCGATGGAGTAACACGCTTGTTGCTCGGCCGAAGATGGGATTGTTTGACGAATACCCAGTGCCGCGCTCGCGGCTGACGCCGCAATCTTGCACTGGGCTGGATGATCTGCTGGGGCTTCGCCCCGAATACAGGAACGTCCATCCTGCTTACAAGCACCACGCTGTCGCAATTCTATTCTGTCGAGGAACAAAAATAGGATAAATGCAATTTCTATTGACATGACCAAATTGCGCGACCCAGAGCCATCCTGCCCGGTTTTGCTTTGCCGCTAACTCCGGACACAGAGGTTGTCCGGAAGCGCATACGGACATATATGTCCTTTTGGCAAACCGGAGCCATGCACTATGCCAACCTACCGATGGGCCACAACGAACGTTCTACGAAAAGGAAAAAGCACCTTCCCATCTACTTGAAATCGATAAGTGTCCTGCACTCGTTCGCGTAGCCGGCTCACAAAACGTTCACGATCGGAGTTGTCAGGGAGCACTTTTAGAAACGGGCGCAAGCCAGTGCTGCTGATCCAGTCGACGATGGCATCAGGACTCTGCATGATGTGCAGATACTCTGTCTCCCAGATGTCGAGCGTGGTCGCCGTTTCAGCAAGTATATCGTAGTAGACAGATGGTGGCTCGATCGTGAGTTCAGACTTCGGATCCCTCATGCGGTCGCGCCAATCAGAATCGTCCGCGATTTCATGGATCAATGTGCGGACGGTTGCGTATGTGCTGCTTGGGATTTGGAACGCCAATGCGCCCCCAACGCCCACAAGAGCGAAGAGTTCAGGTATCAGCTTGCGATGATCGCGACTCCACTGAAGAGCGGCGTTTGAAAACACGACATCATAGGACTGGTCGGCACTGAGCTCCGATAGATCAGCGAGCACCCAATTTCCACCTGGAAACGATGCGCGGGCGGCGTCTATCATCGCCGCCGAATTATCGATGCCGCATACATTCGCCGACGGCCAGCGGGCACGGAGGATTTGAGTGCTATTCCCTGGGCCACAGCCTAGATCAACGACTTTGCGAGGGGCTTCCACTCGAATTTGCGATACCAAATCGATCGATGGGCGTGTGCGTTCGTTGCCAAAACGCAAGTAGTGTTTCGCATTCCAATCTGTCATGTCTATCACTTTACGCTGCAAGAAGAGCGAAAGGTTGAACTCAAAATACATTCGATTGAACGTAAAAGGTGCTCGCTTCTTATACGTCGAAGACGTTACGTTCCAAAGCCCGGGGTCGCCGCGCAGCGGCGCACCCCGGGTTCACGATTCTCAAGCTCCCTATTTAACCAAGATCACCGACCTACGGCGCCATGCACCCCCAACAAAATCGTCCGAAAAAACGACCTAGGTGAGACCGTAGGGATGCGTTACAATCCTCGCCATACTTGCTAATTCCCGCAGTCTTCGAGGTGAACAAGGATGTCTCACCAGGCCAAAACACGGACGTTGTGTCTTTGCATTTCTGTTCTGTGCGTAGCTCTGCCCCACTCGGCGCATTCGCAGCAGCCAAACCGAGAACCCATTCGCGCTCCGGTTGCTGGACCACCCCCGTTTCCTCAATCCGTGGCACCGATTGCACCGGACTGGTTTCCGCTAGCACCCAATCTCGATAAGCACCTGAACGACGTACTCCAGTTTTGGGAACAAGAAGGCAACAAGATTGGCCGCTTCGAATGCAATTTTCAACGATGGGAGTACGACCCAACATTCGGACCCAAAGGTGAGAACGATTATCGCACCTACAGTGAAGGAGAGATCAAGTACCTGAAACCTGATAAAGGTTTGTTTAAAGTGTTGACGACATGGGTTCACAAAGCGCCTAAAGAGGGAGACCCCGGAGGCAAGCCCGAGTATGTCAAGAAGAAGGTAGAATACGACGACTTCTGGATTTGCGATGGGAAGTCCGTGTTCCAATTTGATCCGAACAAAAAGCAAGTCAACGAGGTGGTGCTACCGCCACAGATGCGAGGACAGGCCATCTCGGATGGGCCTTTGCCGTTTCTGTTCAGTGCGAATAAAGAAAAAATCAAAGATCGGTATTGGATCCGTACCCTGAAATCTGAAGTTAAAGACGAGTATTGGTTGGAGGCCCTTCCACAATCTCAGGCGGATGCAGCCAACTATAAAAGGATCCTGATCGTCATTGACGCCAAGGATTTCTTGCCAAAAGCGATGACGATCTTCGCGTTGACTTTCAACCCGGAGAACGGCAACTTTGCCAGGACTCAGCTAGTTTTCAAGGATCGCGCGGTCAATCCCAAAGGGAATTTGATTGATAAAGTGAACCCGCTCAAGCAAGATTTCTTCAAAGTACAGGTTCCGGAGGGCTGGGAGAAAATCGTTCAGCAACTGAATGTTAATCCTCCCGAACAAAAACAAGCTCCCGCTCAGCGTCCGCAAGAAGCTGCGCTTCCCAAGAAAACACCGTTGCGTTCACCGATAAAACAGCGATAGACTCGGTCAAATACTAGTTGAGACCCCCGGAAAAAGAGTATGTATTAGTAGGAGATTGGGCCTTGCAGTTGACCTGCGGGGTCCTCGGTCCGTAGGATTGCGGCACGAATTTCGCTAGAGAATGCGATGTTCTGAAGTCCGATCTTTGGGAGCGACCCAGTGCGACGTTTTTTGCGATGGCTATATCTCGTGTTGCTGATCGTTATCGCTGTGGCCACGACCGTTGGCTACGGACTGTACCGAGCTTCGCAACAACGTCCGGATTTCTATGTGCGCGTGTTAAAGGGAGAACCCGAGGCTCAAAAGGTGGCGGGCTACCAGTTAGAGCAGCAGGTTCTTGAACTACAAAATGAAACGCGCGAGCCGGGCACATGGGAGGCCGTCTTTACGGAACAACAACTGAATGGTTGGTTGGCCGCGGATCTCCCGCTCAAGTTTCCGCGGCTCTTGCCGAAATACGTGCAAGATCCACGCGTAGCTATTTGCGAAGAGCGGGTTCAAGTCGGGTGCAAATATCAAGGTCCAACGCTTGCATCCGTCATGTCCGTTTCATTGCAGATTCACTTAACCGACGAACCGAATACCCTTGCTGTGAAACTTGAAAATGCTCGTGTTGGTTCGTTGCCTGCGCCGCTAACGCAGTTTCTGGATCGAATCACCCAAGTAGCGGCGAGTTCAAACGTTCCCGTTCGCTGGGGGCAGACCGAGGGTGACCCCATAGCGCTGATCACGATCCCAAAGTCACATCCCGATTATGTGCACCACGAAATTCATTTGGAGCACATCGAAATTCGTGACGGGGAAGTTCGGCTGAGCGGCCGGACGGCGCCGCGGCCAAACCAGCCCACGATATCTCAATTTGGGCGCGGTTCCGTTGAAAAAATCGCGTACCAGCCCTGAGCCGAATCGCTCGATCTTACGAGTTGCAATAAGCCTTTCAGTCGCGAGCCAGCAATTTGCGCGGCAAATCGATCGACGCCGTCTTCTATTAGCGCGTATTGCCCTGATTCCCATTGCCTAACAACGCCCCGATTGTTTGATAGTGGACCTTCGAATTCGAGGTAGGTCAGCCGGTGATCGTCCAGAGATTCAGCAGGAATCGCCTGTGCCGGTCGAATCTCGTCGAGCAGAGCCCATGTACGCAGCACATCATTCATTTCGAACATCAAATCCCAATGCGAAACCCGCGTCGAGTGGCGCGGGGTCTCATGTCGTAGAATGACGAAGCGGGGCATAAGTCTATGATCGAAGACCGCTCGGCGGGATTCAAGGTCGCGTCCCAATAAACACATCCCAATTTCGGCTAATGAACGTTTTTTGGGGCCGCCTCTGGTTTTCGAACGCCGATTGCTCCGCCGCTACGCTGGCATTTCCGGTGTTTATTCGACTATCATAAATCTCGTCCTTTTCTCGAAAACGGTTCCTACCAGGAGATCGCAATGATCAAACGTAATCGTCGTCAGTTTTTGGAAGACTCGATGTTGGCTGCGGCAGCGACGGTCGCCGCCGGTGCATCCAATCCATTGTTCGCAGCCGATTCCAACTCGAGTGGCAGCCCGAACGAGAAGCTGGGTGTGGCCGTCGTCGGTGTGCGGGGACGTGGCGGTAGCCATATCGGAGCTTTTGCGGGTAAAAAAGAAACCGAAATCCTTTACGTCTGCGATGTGGACCGGGAGGTTGGTGGTAACCGTGCGATTGAGATTGGAAAAAGACAAGGGGGCAAGGAACCGCAGTTCGTGGAGGATATGCGTAAGGTTCTGGAAGACAAACGTGTCGATATAGTGACGATTGCGACGCCGAATCATTTGCATTCGTTGCAGGCCATCTGGGCGATTCAAGCGGGTAAAGATGTGTACGTTGAAAAGCCAGTCAGCCATAACGTCAGCGAAGGCCGACGCGTCGTTGAAGCCGCGCGTAAATATGAACGTATTTGCCAAACAGGAACTCAGTCCCGTTCGAATCCAGGAATGATCGAAGCTATTGAATTTGTCCGAAGCGGGAAGCTAGGCGAAGTTATTGTTTCGCGGGGTTTATGTTACAAGCGACGTCCCTCCATTGGCACTAAGGGTGAGTATCAGGTTCCTAGCGGTGTTAATTATGACCTGTGGCTGGGGCCGGCACCGGAGGCTCCTTTGACGCGTCCGAACTTTCATTACGACTGGCACTGGCAATGGGCCTACGGGAACGGGGATTTGGGGAATCAAGGCATTCATCAAATGGACCTGTGCCGTTGGGCGATGGGGGTGAACAAACTTAGCGATTCTGTGCTCAGCTACGGTGGCCGATTTGGTTATGAAGATGCTGGGGAAACAGCCAATACTCAAGTTATCATTCACAACTATGGCAACAAATCGTTGGTCTTCGAGGTACGTGGCCTCGAGACTAAAAGCTACAAAGGTGCGAATGTCGGTATCATCGTAGAATGCACCGACGGCTATCTGGTTATGGCAAGTTACAGTGCCGGCGCCGCATTTGATAAGGATGGAAACAAGATCAAAGAGTTCTCAGGTGGCAATGACGATTTGCACTTTGCCAACTTTCTGAAAGGCGTGCGCAGTCGCCGCTTGCAGGACTTGAACGCCGACATTGAGGAAGGTCATTTGTCCAGTGCTCTCTGTCACTTGGGCAATATTTCTTACCGGCTTGGCACTATGTCGGCGCGTGAGCAAACCGTCTCGAAACTAGAAGAATTCCAAACTGCAGACAACGCAAAGGGTACTTTGGAACGAGCTCTGGCGCACTTGAGCGACAATAACGTCGATCCAACAACTACCAAGATCCAAGTAGGACTTCCGCTGGCTTTCAATCCAGCGAATGAAAGATTTACGGATAACGAGAAAGCCAACTCGATGCTGACGCGAGAGTATCGTGCCCCCTTCGCGGTTCCAGAAGCTGGCAAGGTGTAAGCGTTAGCGATTGAAACTATCGTAGGGCTGGACTGGCCCGCGCAGTTTCGTCATGTCAATAGGATTTTCGTTTATCCTATTTG
>JANNPR010000214.1:0-6378 GCA_031400345.1 Planctomycetota bacterium
GAATACACTGAAGCCGGGAAACGGAACAAAAACAAACTCGGGCCAAATGCATTTTGTGATCTTGACTCACACAAACTGCGCGGGCCAGGGTAGGACAAGCGCGCGTAGCGAGCGCCCGCCCACCATTCACCAGCAAAGTGCGAATGGAAGAATGCAATGTGCAAAGTGAAAAGTGCAAAGTGCAAAGTGCAAAATGAAACCTGAAAAGTGGTAAGTGGTAAGTGGTGTTGGGTCAGCGCGCCTCGGAATCAATTTTCACTTTTCAATTTGCATTTTTCAATTTGCATTTCTTACTTCTCTTTTACATTGGTGGGCCGGCGCTCCGCTTGTTCCACCCTTACGTCCTCGCTGCCTTGACCACTCTATCGTGTAGCGATACGATGCTGGAATCCGACGCTTCCCTATCGGTTTTTTCTCGTGATCTAACTTTGTGATAAGTTTCACGAGAACTAGTTGTATGTGCCACAAAGCTATTTGTGCCAGTGCGTTATGGCAACTTTCTTATTGCCGATTTTGCTTTTTGTGTTACTTGCGACCGGGCTGGGGCTAGGTCTCATCTTAGTGGGCGGAAAGTTGGGTCCGAATCGCACCACGCCGGCGAAAGAGATGCCATATGAAAGCGGCATGAATCCCATTCATGATTCGCGCCGGCACTTCGATGTTCGTTTTCATTTAGTGGCCATTGCGTTCCTATTGTTTGATGTGGAACTGTTGTTTCTTTATCCGTGGGCGGTTGCGCGGAAGGATCCGGCCGGCTTTCCTCAGATGGTGGCCCAGGTGCCAAATTTCAGTCCCGGCTTGGTAATGATCGAGGTCATGGTATTCGTGGCTTTGCTGGGGGTTGGTTTCGTGTACGCTTGGCGCAGAGGAGTCTTTCAATGGCGCTAAGAGGCAGCGACGCGATTCCGGAAAATGTGGTATTGAGCAAGCTCGACGAGCTCGCAAATTGGTGTCGAAAAAACAGTCTTTGGCCCATGCCTTTTGCCACTGCCTGCTGCGGCATCGAGCTAATGGCCACGGGTGCCAGTAAGCATGACCTAGCTCGGTTTGGCGCCGAGGTGTTCCGTTTTAGTCCTCGGCAGTGCGACCTGATGATTGTGGCGGGTCGAGTGGTGATGAAAATGCTGCCGGTGTTGCAACGGATATGGCAACAAATGCACGAGCCCAAATGGTGTATTTCCATGGGAGCATGTGCCTCGACCGGCGGCGTGTTTGACACGTATTCGGTCGTACAGGGAATCGACCGTTTTATTCCGGTGGACATGTATGTCCCCGGATGCCCGCCTCGGCCCGAACAACTCATTCAGTCCATCATAGAATTGCAAGACAAGATTCAGCGTGAAGGCACGATGGCGGGCGACGAGTTCAACCGTCCGGAACGGCAGCGGCCGAAACGCGCCCTGGTTGAATTACCAGTGCTAGGCGACTTCCGTTTGATACGCTCTCCCAACGTGGCGCGTTGACGATGTGCGCTGATGAACATGGCTGACAAAAACCTGAGCAGGATTGCTACGTGGTAACGTCCTCGCAAGTTGTCGAGAGTTTGCAGGCCCAATTCGCCGGGATTGCTCGGTCCGAGTTTCGTGGCCAGGAGCGATTATCGGTCAGCCCGCAACAGCTATTTGACGTCTTGCAAACGCTCAAGGTCCAACATGGGTTCGAGTTCCTGGTAGACATTACCTGCGTGGATTATCTCGACTATCGCGGCGCCGTGGACCGGTTTGGTTTGGTTTACCTTGTCAGCAATATCGAATCCAATGTGCGGCTTACTTTACGGGTCATGCTCAACGAACCTGAGTTGTCGGTGGCTTCCGTCGTCCCGCTTTGGGAAGGGGCCAATTGGCTAGAGCGTGAGGTCTGGGACATGTATGGGATTCGGTTTGAAGGGCATCCCGATTTGCGCCGGATCTTGATGCCGGATGAGTTTGCCGCATTCCCATTGCGCAAGGATTATCCGCTGCAGGGCCGAGGTGAACGCCACAATTTCGCTGTCATTCGTCGTGCCCAAGCGTAGTGCCTCTGGAGCTGCCAAGATGGCTGTTGTTGAGCCTATTTTACATCCGTCGACCGAATCGGAACGCGATTATGTTTGGACGCTGAATTTCGGTCCGCAGCATCCGGCCACTCACACCACCTTGCGGATCATCTTGAAGTTGGATGGGGAGCGGGTAGTCGATGCCATTCCGGACATCGGCTATCTGCATTCAGGCTTCGAAAAAATTGGCGAACATCTGGACTACAACCAGTACGTTACCATCACCGACCGGATGAATTACATTTCGCCCATGGCCAACAACGTTGCTTGGCATCATGCAGTCGAGAAGTTGATGGGCATCGAGATCACACCGCGATGCAAATACATCCGTACGATTGTGTCCGAGTTAGCACGCATCAGCGATCACCTGTTGTGTGCCGGGGCGATTGGTTTGGACGTCGGTGCATTTACGTTCTTCCTCTATGGGTTTTATCAGCGGGAGGTGCTTTACGATATTTTCGAAACACTATGTGGGGCTCGTTTTACCAACAGCTATACGCGAGTCGGCGGCTTGATGCACGACATTACGCCTTTGGTGGTCGAGAAGATTCGAACCTTTATCAAGAACTTTCCGCAGACCTTGGACGATATGGAGCGGCTGCTGAATCGCAACCGAATTTTTGTTGATCGCACGAAAGGTGTCGGCCTCTTGTCACGAGAGGAAGCCATCAATCGCAGTGCCACGGGTCCCATAGCCCGAGCCAGCGGAGTCACCCGCGACTTGCGCAAGGACGAACCCTACTTGTCCTATTCCGATTTTGATTTTCAGGTGTGCTGTGCCAAAGCTGGAGATTGCTATTCCAGATACTTGGTGAGAATGGCGGAAATGCGGGAGAGCCTGAAGATCGTGCAGCAGGCCATCGAAAACATTCCCGCTGGGCCATTCAATGTTACCGTCGGCGATCGTACGACATTGCCCTCGAAGCCGCAGGTTTATCAAACGATTGAAGGAACCATAACGCACTTCGAACTGGTGATGTCCAATCGAGGTTTCGAAGTTCCTCAAGAGGAATCCTATGGCGCCGTCGAGACCGCCAATGGAGAGTTGGGCTTCTATGTCGTGGGTGATGGAAGTGCCGTGGCATATCGAGCTCGATGCCGACCGCCATCCTTCATTCACTTCGCTCTGTTTCCCTATCTAATTCGTGGGCATACGCTCAGCGACGTCGTGGCAGTGTTAGGTAGTTTGAACATTATTGCCGCCGAATTGGATCGTTAGCAGGGAGTAATCAAGCTATGGGTGAACGGGTACTGACTGACGAAATGGTGGAAGCCATCCAAGCCTACATTCCGCGCTACCCTACCAAACAGGCGGTAACTCTTCCGGCATTGCATGTGGTCAACGATCGATTGCGGCATGTCCCTCTCCAGGCCGTTGTAGAAATCGCAGCGCTCCTAGGGTTAGCGCCTGCTGAGGTGCAAGACACGCTCTCTTTCTACGGACTCTTCAGGCAGAGAGCGCCGCATGGACAGACTAGAGCGTGGGTGTGTCGTTCCATCAGTTGTGCTTTGCGAGGGGCTGACGAGCTGCTTGAGCACATGTGCCGCAAATTGCACATTCGGCCAGGTGAGACGACCCCAGATGGCAAGTTGACTCTAGAATTCGGAGAGTGTTTGGGTGCCTGTGAGTTCGCGCCATGCATGCTGGCTGAAGAAACTTTGCATCCGTGTTTGGACAAGGAACGTGTTGAGCAGTTTTTGAGTTCGCTTTAGGGTATGAGTTCGCTTTAGGGAAATTGCGTGGCAGATTTTCAACCCGTCTTGTTGGCCAACATCGAAAAGCCTGAAAGTTATACGCGCCGCGTCTACGAGGCGAACGGTGGCTACGTGGCGCTGAAAAAGGTCATCGGTGGCATGACCTCCAATGACGTCAAGGAGTTGGTCAAATCCAGCGGCTTGAGAGGTCGTGGCGGTGCAGGTTTTCCCACCGGTCTAAAGTGGACGTTCTTGCCCAAAGATCATCCCGGTCCGATTTATTTTTGTTTGAATGCCGATGAGAGTGAACCAGGTACGTTCAATAATCGGATTCTGATGGAGTTGGATCCGCATCAAGTCATCGAGGGACTAATCATCAGCTGTTTTGCCACCCAGGCCACGACAGCCTATTTCTATATGCGTTATGAGTATCCGCTGGCATGGAAGCGAGTGCAGGCGGCGGTAGATGAGTGTTATCAGGCCGGTTACTTGGGAAAGAATATCTTAGGTAGCAATTATTCATTAGACGTTTACTTGCACCGGGGAGCGGCCGCGTATATCTGTGGCGAGGAAACCGGGCTAATTGAAAGCTTGGAAGGCAAACGAGCATGGCCGCGAATCAAACCTCCGTTTCCAGCAGTCGAAGGCGCGTTTCGCAAACCGACGGTCGTGAACAATGTGGAAACCTGCGCGTGTGTGACGCAGATCGCAGCTCGCGGAGCCGACTGGTTCCGCTCGATTGGCATCCCTCCCGATCCCAACAATCCTCGCGATCCGGGAAGCCTGGGACCGAAACTCTATTGCTTGAGTGGTCACATCGAGAAGCCGGGATGCTACGAAGCCCCATTAGGTATCACAGTTCAGGAGCTAATTGATCGTTACGGTGGCGGAATCTGGCGCGGGCGCAAAGCCAAGGCGGCGATTCCGGGCGGAATCAGCATGGGTCTGTTGAGAGCTGACGAATTCCATTGCCCGTTGGATTTCGCCGGGCCTGGAAAATTTGGTTGCTTAGGACTGGGAACAGCTGCCGTGGTGGTGCTGGATGAGACGGTGCCGATCGTCGATTTCCTGCACAATAGCTGCCGATTTTTTGCGCATGAGAGCTGCGGACAATGCACTCCTTGTCGCGAAGGAACGGCCTGGTCGCTACAGCTATTGGAGCGAATCAAAGTGGGGCGAGGGAGATTCAAAGACCTGGATCTGCTACTGGAAATTGGCGATACCATGGGCATTATTCCAGGCACTACGATCTGTGGACTGGCGGACGGAGCTGCTTGGCCCATAAAAAATGCAATACGCAAGTTTCGACCTGAGTTCGAAGAGTTCATCAAACGTACCAACCCCACCGGGTATTTAGAAACAAGCCCCGTGCCTGCCGTACAGATGTCCAGCGCACACTAAATACCTGGCTAGGATCATCCCGGCTGTGATTATCCGGCAACCTTAAGCATCACGACATAAGACATGCCAACAGTCATCGTTGACGGAATCGAAGTGACCTTAGGCGACAAAGAGCGTCTCAACGGGATCCAAGCAGCCGGCAGGATCGGGATCGAAGTACCACATTACTGTTGGCATCCTGGATTATCGGTCGTTGCCAGTTGTCGCATGTGTCTGGTCGAGACAGGCAAGCGAGACATCAACACGGGTCAGATCGCCATGCTGCCCAAGGTTGTCCCCGCCTGTCAAACTCCGGCTACCGATGGGACCGTGTTTGTCACCAATAGCCAAAAAGTGAAAGACGCTCGGGAGATGATCGAAGAGGATCTGCTGTTGCGGCATCCGGTCGATTGTTCGATCTGCGACAAGGCGGGTGAGTGCCGCTTGCAGGACTATCACTTCTTGCATGGGCGCGACCAACGCCGGGCTGACATCAAGCCATTTCACAGCCGCCGCCGTTCATTGGGTGACACGGTAACTTTGTTTGTCGATCGCTGTGTCATGTGCAGTCGCTGCGTCCGCTTCTGCCGCGAGGTGGCTGGTACGTCGGAATTATTGATAACCAATCGCGGTGCGCAGGAAGAAATCGACGTGTTCCCTGGGTTTCCGCTGGCAAATAAGCTCTCTGGAAATGTTGTCGATCTTTGCCCCGTGGGTGCCTTGGGCGACAAGGACTTTTTGTACCGGCAACGAGTCTGGTTCATGAAAAGCCACGATCACGTTTGCGGCAACTGTGCCACCGGCTGTTCGATCAAAGTGGACGAAAATCAAAACCAGATTTATCGCTTGAAACCTCGCGAAAACCCGGCGGTCAACAAATGGTGGATGTGCGATGAGGGACGCTATGGTTGGAAACACGTACACGACCTAAATCGCAATGTGAGCCCCCGAGTCCGGGAGGCAGGATCCCTGGCAATTTTCGAATGGCCGCACTTAATCACCAAGCTTGATGCGTCGCTACGAAAGGCCGGAAGATTGGCTGGAGTCGTCTCACCCCATTTGACAATCGAAGAAGCGTATCTGTTTTGCAAGTACCTTCGTTCGATCGATCCCCTGGCTGTGTTGGCCATTGGACCAGTGCCCGTCATTGGTGAAGACGAATCGTTTCCTGGCGGGTTTACGATTCACGCGGAGAAATGCCCCAACCGCCGGGGAGTGGAAAAGGTAGTCGGGCAATTTGCCGGGAAGTTACTTGGTTGGACAGAATT
>JANNPR010000215.1:0-4803 GCA_031400345.1 Planctomycetota bacterium
TTTCGCTAAAGTCAGCATGGTCCGCTATCGACTTAATTATGGGTTGCCTACACTTAGGGGCATGAGCAGGTCAACAGACATCGAACAACCAGCGCATGAAAACCCCACGGCTCCTGCTAATCTTCCACCGGTGGAGCCGCCCAGTGCGAGCTTTCTGTTACAACTTTTTATTGTACCTTTGATCATCGTTTCGATCATTGTGGCGTTGTGGCTGATGTTCAGCTGGGTAGCTCATTTAGGAAGTGATCCTAAGACTTTGGTAACCGACATGAAGCGGTTAGACCAATCCAGTTGGCAGAAGGCAATGACATTGGCAGACTTGCTACGTCATCCGGAATACGACCACCTGAAAGAGGATGACGAATTAGCCGGAGAATTGGCAAGTTTTCTGGAACAGCAAATTAGTTTAGGCTCGATGGAAAAAAATAGCGTGAAGATGCGCATGTTCTTATGTCGTGCTTTGGGCGAATTTCGAACGACCGTCGTGGCCGAAGTATTGTGCAAGGCTGCAACAACCGACCGCGACTCTCGCAACAGCGATGCGATAGAAATCAACGTGCGACTAAGTGCTATGGAGGGATTAGCCCTGTTGGGCAAGAACGTGGGGCCCGAGGTGCTGCGAGCCAAT
This sequence comes from Planctomycetota bacterium, assembly GCA_031400345.1. Taxonomy (GTDB): domain Bacteria; phylum Planctomycetota; class Planctomycetia; order Pirellulales; family Pirellulaceae; genus JANNPR01. Next base: position 629 of record JANNPR010000215.1, read on the forward strand.
CCCAAGGTCTTAGAATCGTTGTTAATTTCCGCTAAGGAACCGGGCGACGATCAAGACTCTAGCAAGCGTGCGAATAATCGTTCGGTGGAAGCCAACGGCAAAGCAGGTGATCAATTAGACTTGCAAACGCCCAGAGCCGAGCTGCGGGCCGTTGCAGCATTCGCCATTGGAGTCCTTGGCGGCGACGAAGGACTCGAACGGCTCTACCAGATGACGCAAGGCGATCCCTACTACAACGCTCGCTACAACGCAGCCATTGGGTTGGCTCGACATGGTGACATTCGCGCCATGGATACGTTGATAGAAATGTTAGACCCAGAAAATCCTGAAGCCGTTCAAGATGAAGCGGGCGAGTCAGAACGCGAAGAGAAGCGAGTCATGGTGATTAACAATGCTATTCGTGCGGCGCGGAAATTGTTCGAAAAAAATACGGAAGGTGATCTGACTCGATTAGTCGAAGCGCTTAAACAGTTGCAGAGCAAACGGCTACCGCGAATCGCAACTCAAGAAGCCCAAGAGTTACTGCTGACGATTCACCAAGAGGCTCGCAATTAGGCGAACAGCCATCAAGACGGTAATTTGCGTCCTCAGCGCACAAAAAGGGTCATCATGAAAGCTGCTTATATTACCTCGACGGGCGGACCCGACTCCATTATCTACGGCGACATACCCACGCCACAGGCCAAAGGCTGCGAGGTATTGGTTAAGGTATCAGCCGTGGCCGTGAACCCCATTGATACCTATATCCGGAATGGTGCGAACTACTGGGAGCTACCCAAACCCTATATCGTGGGAAGTGATGTCGCGGGGACCGTTGAATCCGTCGGCCCTAAGGCGAAACGATTCAAGATTGGCGACCGCGTTTGGGGGAGCAATCAAGGTTTCATGGGCCGTCAGGGTACATTCGCTGAGTACTGTGCGATCGACGAATGTTGGTTGTATCCTACGCCCGATCAAGTCGCCGACGAAGCTGCTGCCGCCAGCGCACTGGTGGGAATCACTGCTCATCTGGGTCTGTTTCGCAACGGACGACTGGAGTCTGGCGAAGTTGTTTTCGTCAATGGAGGCTCCGGCGGCGTGGGTTCCACCGTGATCCAAATGGCAAAAGCAGCCGGGGCTAGGATCATCGCCACCGCTGGCAGTCCCGAAAAGGTCGCAATGTGCCGGACGCTTGGTGCCGATCTGGCGGTGAATTACAAATCGGAGGATATCGCGGCCGCAGTCAAGCAGTTCGAACCAAAGGGGGTTGACCTCTATTGGGAAACAACTCGCGAACCGGAATTCGAGAACATCGTTGCCTATTTGGCGGAACGCGGGCGAATCGTTCTGATGGCTGGCCGCGAAGCCCGGCCGCTATTCCCGGTCGGCCCGTTCTATGTAAAGGGCTGCTCCTTGCACGGCTTCGTGATGTTTAAAGCCACTCCTGAAGAACAACGTATCTGTGCGGAGGACATCAACCACTGGTTAACGACAGGACAGTTGAAACCGCATATCGGCAAGATACTATCGCTGTCTGAAACTGCCAGTGCTCATGTGTTGCAGGAACAGAATACGTTGCAGAAAGCCGGTTCGCTTTCGGGGAAGATTGTGCTTAAACCGTAGTCCAGGTTAACCTATCTTAGCAATGACAAACGTATTGAATGAACGAGCCTCAATCTACTCGTGTGGACGTGACTGCCGAGATGACTGTGGCACGTTCAAACGTGGTACCCCGGACCGCGGTGTCCTTGTCCCAATATCAGCTGCTGGCACAGCTCAGCTCTGGAAAAGATGCCACTGCATTCCAAGCCCGCGAGTTGGGCACTGATTCGGTCGTAGAGGTGCGACTACTACGAAACGCGGCGTCCGTGGCGAAACGGCTCCGACTGGCAGCGATGATCTCTAGCCTAAGCGCTCGAATGATCAATGCCATGGAGTTAACGGGTGATACTCCGTTCATCGTACACTCTTGGACCAATGCTAAGCCGTTGGCTGCTCGGTGGTCTAGCGAGCGCCCCACGGTGGAGATTGCTTTGTCGGCCGCGATCCAATTGGCAAGGCTGCTTGCTGCTTGCCACGAGTTGGGCTTAGCGGTCGGCAACCTGAATGCGGACTCTATTTTGGAATATGGGTCTGGAAAACTGTTAGTCGAAGTTACGGGGATCGATGCTGGTAAAAGCCACATCATTTCAAAGTCGAACGTCGGCACGATCTCAGAAGACATTTATGCCGACAGCTATCCCGAAAGGAATCCAGACAGCGTCGAGCAGGATGTGCACGAATTCGCGATGTTGCTCGGGTGGCTGTTGACAGGGGACGGTAATGCCGACTCTGCCGCGGTGGTGACCGCGATTCGAAATGGCTTGTTTGCTCACACAACTCAGTGCCGGGAGCCGCTCCACCAGTTAGCGCTGGCGCATTCTAACGCGTTAGCTGCCGATCCCTCGCAGCGGCCTTCGATCCATACCTTTGTGGATATCATCGAACACTTTCCGAATGAGCAGTCAACCGGCGATAACGTGACCAAGCTTACCACCGACTCGCTGGGGCAGCGATTTGGACGTTTCATGGTCATGAAGGAACTTGGGCGCGGCGGGATGGGGACAGTCTATCTCGCGGAGGATATGTCGGACGGAACTAAGGCCGCGATTAAGGTGCTGAATTCCGAAACGCAGCGCGACGCCACGGCGATCGCTCGATTTCGCCGCGAGGCCCGGCTTCTGTCGGAGATTGCCAGCCCTTATGTGGCCCGTTTGCTGGACGTGAATGTCTCCCATGGGTTGCATTACCTGGCGATGGAATTCGTATCGGGCCTGGATTTGGGTCAGGTGCTAAAAATACATCGACAACTACCCGAACGATTGGCGTTGCAAATTTCCGCTGACGTGGCACGCGCGCTGACGGAGGCTCACGCTCGCGGGATTGTTCATCGCGACATAAAGCCGGGAAATATCATTTTATCCGGAGTTGATCTTAATCAGCTGCCTGCCGAACGTGATGGCGGGCAATGGCAAGTAAAGGTTGTGGATTTCGGGTTGGCACGTCGCTCTCATCAGAGTGAATCCATGAACGTCACGCGTACGGACGCTTTTGTGGGTACGCCGGCGTATATGGCACCCGAACAGACCCTAGGTAACAGCACGGTAGATGGCAGAGCGGATATTTATTCGTTGGGTTGCACCTTGTACGAAATGCTCTGTGGGCGTCCACCCTTCGATTCGCCCGACGTGATGACGTTGGTCTTCAAACATTCGTACGAGGAGCCCAAGCCGGCACGTGATATTAATCCCGAAATAAGTGACGGCGCGGAACGTATTTTGGAAAAGTGCCTGTCCAAGAAGCAAGAAGGTCGCTTCGCGAATGGACGCGAGTTACTGGTCGAGTTGGAACGGCAGCTTCGCGGAGAACCGACTCACGTTCACGCACATCCCATACTCCCCGATCACGACCCCAAAAACGTAGTAAATTGCGACTGGCGTTGGGAATTGACGGCTCCATCACAACAGTTGTGGCCACAGGTCAGTAATACCGAGCGATTGAATCGAGCAGTGGGGCTGCCCCCGGTGAATTACTCAACGGAAGTACACCCGCAACTGGGGGTACAGCGATTCGGGCAAATCCGCTTAGCTGGACAAACCGTACGTTGGCAAGAGCTCCCTTATGAGTGGATCGAGGGTCGCCGGATGGCCGTGCTGCGTCAGTTTCAATATGGGCCCTTCGAATGGTTTCTGAGCCGCGTGGAACTCACACCTCGACCGGATGGCGGCACGACCCTACGTCACCAAATACAGGTCATGCCACGCAGCTGGCTGGGTCGCGTAATTGCTTTTTTCGCAATCGAAAAGAACTCGTTTCGATCGTTAGACAGGAACTATCGCCGGATGGACTCGATCCTTGCCCAACAAACTGGCGATCCCAAGCCAGCCGACCCGTTTGAAGCGCCTTTGGTTTTGAGACGAGCCCAGCGACGCCGTCTAGATTCCCGCTTGGAGCAATTGGGCGACGTCCAGGTCACATCCGTCTCGCGAAGCGCTCAGTCTGTAGGTGAGGCGCCTGCCGCCATTTTCGTGATCACCGCAGACGACATGGAGCGCGCCGGCAACCGCAGCATTCCGGCAGCGCTCCGGCTCGCGCCCAACCTGCAAGTGGCGCGCATCGATTCCGCCAACTACGCCATCACGGCGCGCGGCTTCAAT
>JANNPR010000289.1:0-6067 GCA_031400345.1 Planctomycetota bacterium
CGAACGCGATTCGCGTTCAATCCGAGGGGGCAATCCGCAGCTCGCGGTCCAGTGACGAGCGGTTTGTGGTGGAGTTGGGCAGCACAGATCTTTTGGATCTACGGTGGCCCGCGGAAATCCGCAGGGTTGCCAACGACAATCTAGCCGTTGATGAACTGCTATGGATCAAGGTTCAGCCTAACGCAGTTGTGCTTGATGCCAAATTTATCTTGAATCCAACCGAAGGCGGAATGACCGAACTGACCATGGATGTAGAGCAAGGCCTTCGCTTACTCCCCAGCGACGACGCGGCGGCAAAAGTCAAAAGACTCATTATTAATAAGGATGTGCAGCAGCTGGACTGGGAGTTCGAGCAGCCCCTCCAAGGAGAGACCTCACTTACGTGTTCGTTCGCGCTCAGTGGAACAAGCGGATTCGGTCATATTCGTCTGCCTCGAATTCAGGTTCGAGATGCGAGGATTGGACGGCGATGGGTTGCCATCTCGCTTCCGGACGACCTTGTTTTTCAGCCTTCTATCAATTTGGATATCGCGACGGCCGTCGATTTTCGGCGAGTATGGGGAGATTCGGATGCAAACCCACAATTTGTATTCTTGAATCCCCCGTTTAAAAGCTGGACCTTTCTTACCCGACCCCGAGATAGCAAGATCCGATCCGCCGATCGCATGGAGGTTCAAGTCGGAGCGGGGTTTGCCGAATTGCAATTCACCACGAACGTTACCCAGGTCGGAACTTTCCCAATGCAGTTGCGTTTTGCCGAATGTAAGGGACTTGAGATCCGTGGCGTAACATTGCATACAGCGGACCATTCGGCCGAACTGCCCTGGACGCAAGACGGCGACGAGTTACGAGTGTTTCTTGAACGGGGATTGGCGGAGGAACAAAAGTTTGTCGTTCACGCACGAACGCCTTTGGCCATGGGGAAGGAATTCTCCGTCCCGCACGTCCGAATTATTAACGGTGAACGAACGACTGCAGAACTTCTCGTGTTTCGTCGTACCGACGTCATAGCGACCGTGAAAGCCCCTGCTAAAGAATCACCGCCTGGCCAACCAGCAGCGTCCCAGACGTCAGATCGAGTTGGTGAGTATTACCGAAACAAAGGTCGACTATTGGGTGTTTGGTCGCGCATCGGCACGGATAACCGTGTTGCTACGGAGCCAGTAATTGTGACGACGTCCAATCAGCCAACTGTCAGTGGATCGATGCTAACGTCTCTTGAGCGAGTTAAAGAACGTTGGTGGTGTCAAGTTGAAGTGGATTTGAACGTCCGCAAAGGATTGCTCGATACTTTGCGCTTCGAAGTCCCGGAAAGTCTGCGAGAGCCGTTCGACTTACAACCGGCCTGTTCCTACGAGCTCCGCCAGGACGCGGCGGGGACGCGCCGTGAAATCGTGATTCGGCCTCCTCAAGCAATGGAAGGTCTGTATCAACTGCGAATGCGAGCCGAGGTGGGGGTCAATTCAGGGGAAAGATTTTCTGCTCCGATGATTGTGCCGTTGGAGCTGCAACTTGAGCAACGATATGTTCTGCCGTCGCAATTGGATCAAGGTCCGATTGGTTGGGAAACGACCGGTTTGCGAGAAGTCGCAGACCAAACCTATCAGGCGATCGGTGCGCGCCCCATAGCGCTGATCAAGTCGGTAAAACCAGCTCAAGAAATGTCCCGAATTCCCCTAGCTGAGGTGTTTGTAACGTGCGCCGAAAACTTGCTTTGCCAGGGGATGGTGGTGTTCAATCTAGAGCCTGCTCATGCGGCTGACTGCAGACTATGCTTGCCGGATGGGGTGGAGCTTGTGGACGTCACATTGGACGGACTCCCAGCCAAGCTTGAAGCCGTCAATCGTCGAGAGAATCGCGTGGTGCTGGGTAGCACAGCTCTAGCTCAACAGTTAGTCGTGATGTTCCGGCGTTCGGCCGCGCCGGCCGCTTCGACGAGTGGGCAAACACGAGTCCAAGTTCCGTGGATCGCGGATGTCCGCGTGGAGCGAACGCTCATTACGGCGCAACTCCCGCAGATGCGAATCGACATCTCCCCTCTGGATTCCAGTATTCCAATCACGCAGTCACGGGTACTTTTATTGAGATATATGACTCTACGTCGCATCTTAGCTCGAGCGGACGAGCTGGCTCCGGAAGGGGACCTATTGACTTGGCGCCGACTGTGGCTGGAACGAATTCGAGAGACACAGTTAGCTGCTCGGATACTTGTGAATCTTTCTGGATCGCAGGCGCTGTCCGACGAACTGACCGATTTGCTCAATTATCGCGTTGATGATTTGATGGGACTTGCGCCTATGTCGTTGAGGACGTCGTCGCTCGCAACTCGGCCGCGCGCTGCATACGTCCTCTTTCAAACGTCCAGCTCCCATGGCAGCAGTTGGAACAGCTGGGAATGCGAAGGTCCACTTAGCGCAATTGAGGTTCGGCAATTGGGTGACGATGCACAGTATTCACGATGGCTTGAATCGGTATTGGTCTCGGTTTTTGTAGGTACTTTTGGTTGGTGGTTAGCGACGGGCGTCTTTAGCGATTGGATGATTGCTTGGCCGGAATCGCTGGGAGCCGTAATCGGCACTGTCTGGTGGTTAGCCTTAACCCCGAGCATTTTGGGTCTGCTAATCGTAGTCGGTTGCATGGCATTGCAGCTGGCCCGGTCATTGCGTCCGGGTCTACGGCGAGGCGTTTCCCGTCGAGTAAGCGTCTCTACGTCGTCCGGCGGGTGAAAAGGCGCGATACGAAGTTCCAACTTTGTCGCTAAGGGGTGGGAACATTGAGGTTGTATGTCAACGAGTGAGCAGGAACCTTCATCAGTTGACCGGTTTCTGTTGTATGCGCTAGCTGTGGAAGCGACGATCGCGTGTGCGGCCTTATTTGTAAGTCGACTCTTGGATCATGATCCGTTTGTCGGGATCGATTTAGAAAACGGCCCGGCCCGCGATTGGCTGCGAGCGATCTCGCTCGGAATTATTGCAACCTTGCCTCCGCTGGGCGGCTTCGTAATTTTGGATAGAGTTCCTTGGATTGGATTTCAGCGAATCAAAGAATTCATGGAGACCCAGTTCCTGCCGAATTTTCGGCAGGCCACCTGGGCGGAGGTCGCCATGATTGCCTTAGCAGCTGGACTGGGTGAAGAGCTGCTGTTTCGTGGCCTAATTCAACAGTCGTTGGCCGCTTGGTTTGACAGTGCTCAGGGAACAATGCTGGTCGTAATCGCTGCGGCAGTCATCTTCGGACTTTGCCATTGGATTACTCCCACGTATGCTGCCTTGGCAACTGGAATGGGTATCTACTTTGGGGTCCTTCTGGTGCTATCGGGGAGCATAATTGTGCCGATCCTCTGCCACGCGCTGTACGATTTTGTGGTATTGGTCATTCTCATCCGGCGACAAGAAAAAACAGCGGCTCGGTAACGAAGTACCGAGCCGCCGGTAAAGTCGCCAGATTCCTCTTCACTTCATCGTTGGTTAGCTGCAGCAGTTTCCACATCCATGATTTTCACAGCATGGGGTTGGGCAGCATACTGTCACCGGCACTTCAGTGCAGACCACTCGCGGTACACATCGAGTCCGCGTGCATTCAATTTGCTTGGGCACGCAGTGTGGAACGCGAATCGTCTTGGTGTAGCATACCGGCTTGCAGACTGTGTAGGGAATCCGTTTTACGCAAGTCTGTTGCTCGTAACGGCAAACCGTATAAGGCACCTGTTTCGTATGGCATTCCTTAACCATGCGGCAGACCTTGTAGGCGACCGTCTTGGTGCATTGTTCACGAACCATGCGGCAGACTTTATAGGCAACCGTCTTAGTGCATTGTTCGCGAACCATGTGGCAAACTTTATAGGCAACGGTCTTCGTGCAGTTCTCACGAACCATACGGCAGACCTTATAAGCGACTGTCTTCGTGCATTGTTCTGGAACCATGCGGCAAACCTTGTAGTTCACCGTCTTTACGCAGTTCTCACGCACCATGTGGCAAACTTTATAGTTAACTTCTTTGGTGCATGCCTCTGAAACCCAACGGCAAACCGTGTAAGGCACTACTTTGCGAACAACTTCTCGCTCGTAACGTACACAGTTGATAACACGTTCCTGAACTTCCGGTACCCAAACTTTCTTGCAGATGCGGCGGGGTGGGCATTGTACCTCGACGATCTTGCATTCACCTGGGCAATACACGCAACGGCAGCAGCAAGGATCCCACGTCCAGCATCCTGGCTCCTGCACGCACTTGCGAACAACCGGACCCGGGCACTCGGTCACCTGGGTATCCCAATGACCGCAGCAAACCTGGACCGTCTTTTGATAGCACACCGGCTTGCAGATGGTGCTGCAAACTTCTCGTTCGCGAGTCTCATATACTGGTTTGCAAACGTTGTAGCAAATCGTCTTCGTGCAGGTTTCCCAAACTGGCTTGCAGACCGTGTAGCAAATATCCTTGCTGCAGGTCTCCCACACTGGCCGGCAGACCGTGTAGCAGACATCCTTCGTGCACGTCTCCCATACCGGTTTGCACACGGTATAGCAGATGTCCTTCGTGCAGGTTTCCCACACCGGTTTGCACACGGTGTAGCAGATATCTTTGGTGCAAGTCTCCCACACTGGTCGGCAGACCGTGTAGCAAATATCCTTCGTGCAGGTTTCCCACACCGGCCGGCAGACGGTGTAATTGCACGTGCGGTAGCATGTTTCATGCACCGGCTTGCATACCGTGTATTGGCATTCACGGTAGTGCGTCTCGGCAACGTTCTTGACGCAGTTTACTGTCCGGTCCTCGTAGACGGTCTCATAAACCGTCTTGTAGCAGGTGTACTCCTGCTTTTCGTAGACGACCTTGCGGCACGTCTTCATCACGGTATGGCATTGTTGCTTTGCACAGCAATAGCTTGCCGGGTCCGTGCACCCAGATAGGCGATAACTCGCAGCTCCACAGCACGCGGCTGATGCTGTGCTAGCAAACATCGTCGCCAGCACAATCGCCACGATTGGCACAACCAAGATCCTTTTCATCTTGCCCTCTCCTTCGCTCACATCGGCGTAGAAGTGAAGATTTATCTGGCGTTACACTCCGCCAAAAAAATGTCTCGGCCGTCCCAATCCTTCGGTCGCTTGCCATCCATCCGCTCTGGCGAACGGAAGTCTCCTGTAACCAGCTACCTACTCGGTAACCCATGGCTCAGCACCGGCCGGATGTCGAATTTCATCGTCAATCTGGAAGGGCAGCTTGAGATGTAACAACTGGAGAAGCTACGGATTGTTCGGCTAATCATGGCGAGTCAACAAGTTATGTCGATCGTCAGGCCCATGCGGATAGTCACGATCAGACCGAGCGCGAAGCGCCTACTCGCTTAGTCGAGATAAGCGGCGTCGGATTTGGCGGAAAAGATTGCGTGATTCCTATCTCTTACTGGATTAGAACGTAGGATTTTTGCACAAAGGTTACCAATCGCCACATCGGACTCGGGAATTCTTGACACTCGATTTCTAACAACCTATGTAAGTATGTTGGGTGTGGCGGGAGCCAAGCTCGGTGGCTCGGTGCCCAAAAACGACGACCGGTTCGTGGCCGCTTAGTCGTAGAGAGTTGACTTAGATATCCTCGCTTTTGATTCGAATGTCCACCGAGATCAGGCCACCCCTGACGTAAGTCCATAGAAGGAAATGCAAGCCATGACGCAAAAGCGACGAACAGGTTTCACCCTTGTAGAAGTGTTGATAGTGGTCGTGATCATGGCGATCTTGGCCGCCACTATCCTGCCGCAATTTACGGATTCCGCCCTTGATGCCAAGAAGAGCACCGCAAAGTTCAACGTCAATGGCGTTCGGGCTCAATTAGAACTGTACAAACAACAGCACAACTCGGCCTATCCCGATACGCTGGATTTGCTTACGAAGAAGACGAATGTGGACCATACGACGACGGGCACCCCGACTCTCGGCCCATATATGCTTCAGATGCCTGAGGATGGCGCAACGGGCAGCGTGGCAGTCGCGACGTCGGCTGCAAACCCGATCGTGATCGCCGCAGGCACTACAACTGGCGGTTGGATTTACAATAAGACCACGGG
>JANNPR010000324.1:0-2625 GCA_031400345.1 Planctomycetota bacterium
AAATTTCGGCGTACGCACATTCCAAGCCGAAGACGAAATCTCGGCGATTTGTTCGGCGATTGGTGCAGCCTTCGGCGGTGCCATGGGAGTGACGACGTCCAGCGGTCCTGGGATCGCCTTGAAGGGCGAAGCGATGGGCTTGGCAATGATCATGGAATTGCCGCTCATCATCATCAATGTCCAACGCGGAGGACCGAGTACCGGGTTGCCGACGAAGACCGAACAGGCGGACCTCTTGCAAGTCATGTTTGGCCGCAACGGCTAGTCCCCGATTCCAATTATCGCGGCTCGCAGCCCGTCCGATTGTTTTGACGTCGCTCAGGAAGCATGGCGAATCGCAGTGCGGTTCATGACCCCGGTCATCTTGTTATCCGACGGTTACATTGCCAACGGTGCCGAGCCTTGGCTAATCCCAGACGCCAACAAGTTTGCCAAGATCCCAATTCAACATCCGGGGCCGCCGATGAATGGGGACACCTTTCAGCCCTATGCCCGAGATGAAAAATTGGCTCGACCTTGGGCCATACCAGGCACTCCCGGCCTGATGCATCGCGTCGGTGGACTCGAAAAACAGGATATCACCGGGAATGTCAGTTACGACGCGGACAACCACCAGCATATGGTGAACGTGCGGGCTCAAAAGGTTGCCAACATTGCGAACGATGTACCGCCACAAGAAGTGTCCGGCCCAACTAGCGGCGATCTACTGGTGGTCAGCTGGGGTGGCACGTACGGCGCTGTCAAGACGGCAGTCGATCAATGCCAGGCGGACGGAATGTCGGTTGCTCACGCCCACCTTCGCTACCAGAATCCGTTTCCTCGTAACCTAGGCGATTTGCTCAAGAGTTATAAGAAGGTCTTGATACCCGAATTAAACATGGGTCAATTGCTGATGTTGATTCGGTCCAAGTATTTGGTGGACGCAACGGGCCTGAATAAAGTTAAGGGCAAGCCGTTTGCGGTAGTGGAAGTGATCAACAAAATCAAAGAAGTTCTAGCATAGGCAAATTGATATTCATGAGTACGCAACAACAGCTTCCCGTCCTCTCGGCCTCGGATTTTGCCAGCGACCAGGATGTGCGCTGGTGCCCAGGTTGCGGGGATTATTCCATTTTGGCGCAGATGAAGAAGATGCTGCCGTCATTAGGTGTCCCGCGTGAGAAAATCGTGTTTGTGTCCGGCATCGGTTGCTCCAGCCGGTTTCCTTATTACATGAATACCTACGGTGTTCATAGTATTCACGGTCGAGCTCCAGCACTTGCCACTGGATTGAAGTCGGTGCGCCCTGATCTGCAGGTTTGGGTGATCACTGGGGACGGCGATGGCTTGAGCATCGGCGGAAATCACCTGATGCACTGCATTCGTCGTAACCTCGATATCAATATCGTGCTGTTCAATAACCAAATTTATGGGCTGACGAAGGGGCAATACTCCCCCACATCTCCATTGGGCAAAATCAACAAGAGTGCGCCGATGGGGGTTATCGATAATCCCTTGCATCCGTTATCGATTGCGATTGGGTGCGAGGCAACATTCGTAGCACGCTCGGTCGATGTTCAAATCAAGCACCTGGAATACGTGCTGAAACGGGCAGCCGAGCACAGGGGTACGTCTTTTGTCGAGGTCTATCAGAATTGCAACGTGTTCAACGACGGCGCTTGGTCGTACGCTACCAGCCGCGAAACGAAAGCAGATACACTTGTCGAATTGGAACATGGAAAGCCCTTGATTTTTGGGAAAAATCGCGACAAAGGCATTCGGTTAAACGGCATGGAGCCGGAAATTGTGGAACTCGGCAAGGGCGTTTCGGAAGACGACTTGCTGTTTCACGATGAAAAATCAGCGGAACCAAGCCTGGCCTATTTACTGAGCCGGATGCGTTACCCAGAATTCCCCGAACCGATTGGCATCTTCCGTGCCGTAGACCATCCACGGTATGATGAAGAACTGAATAAGCAAGTTGATATTGCCAAAGCGAAAAAACCTGGTGACTTGAACGCTCTCTTCAATTCCGGCGAAACCTGGACCGTCGCATGAGTTCCTGTCCCTATTGCGATGTTGAGAACATCGAAGGCGTAGACGTTTGTGAGGAATGCGGTCAGCCGCTAACTGACATGCATTTGTCGACGCCGGGCACTGCTGTCGAACAAGGTCTATTGAAAGACCGTATTGGTTCCCTAAATCCAAAAAAACCCTTCACGGTGGCGCCTTCGGCTCGTGTGCGTGATGTTTTGGTAAAGATGGCCACGCTGGGCGAAAAGGGTATCGGCTGCGTAATCGTCTCGGAAGGTGACCAAGTCGTCGGAATTTTCAGCGAGCGAGACGCTTTGCGAAAAATCAACGTCGACATCACGACTTTGGGCGACCGTCCAATTTCAGAGTTTATGACGCCGAATCCGCAGATGTTGGAAGCCGGCGCTAAAATCGCGTTTGCCGTTCAACGCATGGATCTTGGCGGCTATCGCCACGTTCCTATTCTCGATGAAAGCGGCGCTGTTTCCGGGATCATTTCAGTCCGTGACATTCTGCGATATGTCACGGAGAAGATGGGCTCTATGTAGAGTGCTCCGGCGCTCTTGCTCAGTTCAATTGCGCTCGATCCGCAACAGCAGCCGTCGTCTACGG
>JANNPR010000325.1:0-2639 GCA_031400345.1 Planctomycetota bacterium
CGCATAACGAGCTTGATCAAGCCAGTGCCGACCCCATCGTTCGCCGTATGAGGGCGACGCTAATAATTGGTCAATGACTCGCTGAATAGCATCCGGACGGGCGTCTGCTTCAAAGGATTCCACTGCTGTCGGTGACGGCAAAACGCCGAGTAGATCCAAATACCAGCGTCGCAGCAATGTCGCTCGCGCCGCTTCCGGCGCCGGTGCGATCCCCCGGGATTCCAATGCCGCAAGTATGAAACGATCGATAGGAGTTTGAACCCAGTCAACACTCTTGGTGTGTGGCAGCGTCGCCCGAATCGGTCGTCGAAACGCCCAGTGATCGGAACGATGTCTTTCGGCCACTTCATCGTCTGGGGATGGGGCGCCAGCCGAAATCCAGCGCTTCACCAAGTCCATTTCCGCGACCGAAAGGCCTTCTCCCTCGGGAGGCATGCGTTCCAGCTCATCCGCTCCCGTCAGGCGCTTCATCAGCAGGCTATTGTCGGGTTCGCCACCAATGATTGCCTTGCCAGAATCCCCCCCAGCTATGGCCAAGAGGCCCGTATCCAATCGCAAGCCACCCTCTTGCTTCTGGGGACCGTGACAGGAACTACAATGCTTCCCGAGAAGCGGTTTGATTTCGCGACGGTAGCGATCCTTGTCGAAATTCTCTTGGCCAGACGCGAAGGAAACGCACGCGAAGGAAACGAACGCGCTCATCAGTAATGAACATAGTAATGAACATACAGAGGAGATTTGCAGGGGGCGACCCATAGCGTGCCACCAATTGAGGAATGTCTATACGGTAGGGCAAAATGACAAAAGAATAGAATAGTCGAGTTCCCCGTGGTGCGTAAACGCATTTCAACTCAAAGTTGATCAATTCGCCAGAACAGTGGGACTCGACGACTTAGACCGGGTTCGTTAAAATCCTCCTTCTTCAGGTCAGATAGCTCATTGAGCACTGGGAACTTAGGGTGACGAACATGTATGCGATTATTAGTGACGGCGGCCGGCAATATAAAGTTGAAGAAGGCCAGGAACTGGATTTGGATTTTCGCGATGTTCCAACAGGAAGTGAATTAAAGCTCGACCGCGTTCTAGCCGTTTCTAAGGACGGTAATCTGACGCTGGGCAAACCAGTTGTCGCTGGCGCCAGTGTCACCGCCGAGATCGTCGGTCCGACAAAAGGGGAAAAGTTGTTCATCCAGAAGTTTCGAAGGCGCAAAAATGAGCGGCGCCGGACGGGCCATCGCCAAATCTATACGCGTGTGAAGATCGTGAAGATTGGCTGAGCTGCACCCGTAGGCACACTTCCGTTTGCCGCCTTCGATGTATATTGGGCACCCTTCGTGTGCCTACTACAACTGCTTGTGACGTGGCCGAGTGGAGATCACTCCATCCTCCGGACTACTGGCGGATGCATAAAGTCGCTTTGGTATTCGACCTGCCTGAAATGCCCACCTTCCAGATTCCACAGCCGACTTCATAGCCTTGGCCATCAATAGCGGGTCTCGCGCATGAGCGATGCCCGTATTGAGCAATACGGCATCGACCCCCAACTCCATAGCAATCGTTACATCGCTGGCCGTTCCAACGCCCGCGTCGATGATGACGGGATAGCTGGGATCATCACCTTTTAGATACTCCAAAATAATTCGGATATTATTGGGATTGAGTACCCCCTGGCCCGAACCGATTGGGCTTCCAGCAGGCATCACGGCTGCAGCGCCTGCCTGCTTTAATCTGCGAGCGACGACTGGATCATCGCTGGTATAGCAGAGAACTTGAAAACCTTCGGCGACCAGTTTTTCCGTCGCCTCGATAGTCGCAACGGGATCGGGCAGCAAAGTCTTGCTATCCCCCAAGACTTCCAACTTGACCCAATCGGCACCGGGGTTATTGAGCCCCAAAAGTATCTCGCGACCGAGTCGGGCGGTACGGATTGCGTCCTGGGCGTTGTAGCATCCGGCCGTATTAGGCAACAGCGTGTAGCGGCTTAGGTCAATGAAGTCCAAGATGTTCTTCCCCTCGCCGTCGTACAATCGCTCACGTCGAACCGCGACAGTGACGCAATCCGTGCCCGATACTTCGAGACAATGTTGCATGAGCGGAAACGTCTCATATTTGCCAGTGCCGACGATTAGTCTGCTGCGAAGAATGTGTCCGCCGACGACGAACGAATCGCTTGCTGATTCCCAACACGGAATAGTCGTTTCTACGTTCATGACGCCAACCACCGGTTATCCACCACCTACTAAAGTAACCACTTCCACGCGATCCCCGTCGCGCAAAGTACATTCTGCGTGAACCCGACGAGGACAAAGTTCCATGTTGACCTCCACCGCGACATGCAGTGGATTCAAGCGCAATCGCTTGAGCAACTCCCCGACGGTTTCACCGGCCGGGGATTCTTGTGTTTCGCCATTGAAGACAATTTTCACAGGAACATTCATACCGCAGGACTTAAGCGTGAAACTCGTCTGCATTTTAGCGCAAATGAGAACGCAGAAAATGCAAGTCGGGTTATACCTAAGTAAGCGACCGTCGATAGCGGAGACTATTCCTTGAACGCATTTGGATCGCGCACTAAGCCTTGTCCGATGCGAGTCATCGTGCTTAGTTGTGCCGCGTTGAAATTTGCCCGGTTTCGATTC
>JANNPR010000338.1:0-5846 GCA_031400345.1 Planctomycetota bacterium
TGAGCCAGTTCTTGCTCAAGCGCATGCCGCTCGCGATCCTGCCGTTCGAACCGCTCACGAGTGCTGGTAGTGCGCATCCGATGTTCCGCTAACAGCGAGGCCAATTTGCGGGAATCTTCAGTCGCTCGCCGCAGTTGAACCTCGTGGCCGGATACGGATTCTTGCGCTGCTACCAATTCCGTTATCAGGTGCTCCGCTTGGCTTGCCAGCTGGAGCATCTCCTGTTTGAGAGCGCGCAATTCGCTTCGTCGTGAGACCAGGCCGGCGATACCTTGAGTCTGTCCAGCCACAATTGCCCCATTCGTCTCCACGACCTCTCCTGCTCGTGTCACCAGCCGAGTGGACAACTTGGTTCCATCCCGAAGTCGCAAGGCATCTTCAAGTGTATCTACGAGCCAGGTATCGCGTAACAATCGTTCGGCTAGTGGCTGCCACTCGGGAGTCGTTTCAACGCAACGATCGGCCCGCCCGATGACTCCGGATTCATGCGACAGATCAACGGCTGAGTCTGAGCGGACGGCCGCGACTTCAGCCGCTTTAATTAATCCGATGCGGCCGGAAGGACGGAAACGACCGTCACGTAGCGCATCCAATAACCGTTCGTCCGTCAAAATTAAGTATTGAGCGACCTCTCCCAAGGCCGAGTCAATCAGGGGAGCCATTTCAAAGTTCGCTTGGAGCATTTCAGCGACTAAACCACGGACACCTGCAAACTCCGGCGCGGTGTGGTTTCGACATTGCTCCAAGACTTCACGAACTCCAGATGCAAGGCCCTCGAATTTCGCTTCCAATTCGTCTAACAGGGCTGCACGTCCCCGCGTGCCACTCAACCTTTCCTGCAACTGTGAAAGCTCATCTTGCTTTTCACGAAGCCGATTTCGTCGGTCGATCAAGGCGTTTTCGATTTCTAGAATCGCTGCGGCTTGTACAAATGATTGTTCCTCTACGTGCCGTTCGGCCATCTGCGATTCGTTCAGCTCAATTGCCGATCGTGCCAAGGCCCCTGTAAAGGATTCAATGCGTTGGCCGGCTCGCTCATGCTCGGCCGTGAGCGTTTCCATTTGCTGCTGGGAAACATGCAGTTGGCTGGTCAATGAAGCCGCACTGCGGGTCACCTGCAAATGCTGTTGTCGAGCGGATTCCGCCTCCGAACGTTGAGTGGTGAGTTGCTGAGTGAGGTCCTTCAATCCGCCTTCCAAGGAGCGGGCTCGAGCGGCCACAGCGTAATGCGATTGTTCCGCCTCCAACAGGGAATCGGCGACACCTTTTAAATTCTCTTGAAGCCGGTCCCCGCGTCCCGAGAGTGCCAACAACAGCGAACGATATCGAACCATTTCCTCGTCAAGCTCTCGCAACCGACTTCGGGCAAAGTCGCTGGCCGCCTGGCGAGATCCAATCTGTTCGCGAACCCGCGCCAATTGGTTTTCCGAGTTGTGAATCGTTTCATTCGACGACGTAATTGCGAAATCGACTTCCAACACGCGCGCTTCAGCGGACTCGAATTTGGCGGCAAAATTGCAGGACTGTTCTGTGAAAGCCACTAGTTCGGCTTCGTGCGCCGCAAGCTCACGGGAAAGGCGTCGCCAGTCCGTCATACCCACCTGCGTGCGCAAGTCTTGCAGACGTTGCGAATACTCGCGGAAGCGGCGTGCCTTCGAGGCTTGTGCTCGAATGCTCTTCAGCTGATTTTCCACTTCGTCGACGATATCTCGCAAACGCAACAGGTTTTGATCCACTCGTTCCAACCTGCGCTGTGTCTCGATTTTCTTCGCCTTGAAGCGACTTATTCCAGCTGCTTCTTCAAAAATCGCTCGCCGATCCCGAGATGAGGCTTGCAACAATTGATCGACTTTGCCTTGCTCGATCAAACTGTAGGCGTCGGCACCGACACCCGTTCCACGAAACAGGTCGCGAATGTCCTTTAGTCGGCAGGGCTGGCGGTTGATCAAGTACTCGCCTTCGCCACTGCGGTAAACACGGCGAGTGACGTGAACTTCTGGAGCATCCAGAGGCAATCGGTTATCGGAGTTATCGAAGACAATTGTCGCTTCCGCGGCGTTCATCAGCTTTCGGGCACCATCCCCGGCACCCTTAAAGATGACGTCGGACATGTCCTTGCCGCGCAAACTCTTCGCACTTTGTTCCCCCAATACCCATTTGATCGCATCGACAACGTTGGATTTGCCGGAGCCGTTTGGTCCAACTACGACCGTGATTCCCGGCGGAAACTCAAAGCGAGTTTTGTCGGCGAAACTCTTGAAGCCGAACAATTCGAGAGCTTTGAGCATCGCAACGCGAATTTCGATTGAATAAGGGATTAGTACGTCATCAAACAGCGTTCGCGACCGAGCGTACCAAACTCTTCTCCGCATACCTGCCAGAGCGCAAGTGCAGTAATCTTTGGATCCACGCCATCGCGAACGCGGTAATCGCTATCGCGAAAACCAGGACGACATTCTACCAAAGATTCCCTTGGGTTTCTGAGTTTCTGCTGCTGCGTTATAGTCCAAGCCCGATTCCACTTCATCTTTCGTGGTGCGGATTGGCGTATTAAGACGATCAATAAACAGATCGGGAACGGAATTCGTCACCCGAAAGTGTGGTTCAGCCTCATCGGCGGAGTCAGCGATGTCCGGTCGGATGAACTCCCGTCCTCGACGAGGCATGGCGTCCACCTCAACGCGAGCGGTCAAGAAACCCCGTTCTTTGGCCGCCAGCATGCATTCCATCACGTCCGCATAATTACCGCCAATTTTAACAATGGTCCGGATGATGTCGGCTACTTTGGTGGAACAGATTTCTTGGCGATCTTCTTTTCCAGGTTCGAAACGGGACACTCGAATCTGATCTCCGTCGCCTGCCTTGAGCAAAATCTTCGGACCGGCATAGAGGAATGTTGGCGACGACATTCGGGGACTTTGCCCGAATACCACCACCTCCTGACGTCGAGCGCGAGCGAAGTGGATCATCGGGTCATTGCCTGCCAGTATCTCGTGCAAGCCAAACTCTTCACCTAGAATCTCGCCAGCCACCAACGCATCGCTGGGTTGCCGAGTGCGGAGGGCCCGAAAGGCACCGTACCGAGTTTCGGCACTCGAAACATTAAACAATTCAGTCAAACCGTCATAAGCCGACCCGTGTTCCATGACGGAAAGGGCAGTCAAGGCCCGCCAGCGAAAGGCGCGCTCGTTTTGTGCCGCCTGGCTGAGCGGCTTGGCGGCATCTTCATCGTCCAGGTAAGCCAATGCCTCGGCCGAATAGAATCGAACTTCCGGATCCCCGGAGGCAATTCCCATTTTTAGAACGGGAATCGCGGTTTTCCCGATGGCCTCCAGCTGTAGTGCTGCCGAGCCCGCACTGGTTGGCTCGAGGAGTTTGCGTTGCAGCAAATCGAGTCGCCGTGCCTGATCCGAGGCAGTCTCCCCAACCGAAATACTACCTACGACATTTAAATAACGACCAACGTTGTTTTTGTAGAGCGGATGCAAGGCTAGTTCGATGTAGTTGTCATCTTTTGGTTTAGCGACCCCAGCCTTACTGCGGCGGTCGACGATGTGGAATCGAGCGTTGATGGCCGCTCCAATTAACGAACTCGTCCGCACGGAAGTGTGCTCACTGCGGACCATCAAACCTAAGGGTCGAGTTTGCATTGAAATTCCGCCGCCCAGGATCCGCCCGCGGACATCGCCCGTTTTGCCACTCGCCTTATCAAATAGCGAATCCATCAATACCGGCCCCTGAGTCAACGCGACGACATGCCCAGAATGCTGCGAGCTATCGTTCATCATTCGGTATTCGCGCATTCGCGATTGCATCAGCCAGCCCCCTCGCAAGCTTGTTGTCTCCGAACGGGGCGGCAATTGAATTTCCACGTCGAAGGTATCGTCCTTTTGAATTCCCGGTGGCAGGAATCCTCGCACCAAAACCATGGAGGTGTTAGGAGACGCTAACAAATCGCCAATCTTATGCACGCCATGCGTTTGCATCTCGGAAATTAGCGAATCACGTTGCGGCGATGGTGGCGGGTCACTGCCCGTTCCAGTTAGCCCAGTTAGAAGCGCTACGCTCTGTACCTCTACGTCTCCCAGACCGATTGGCGCTGATAAGTCGCGGACAAAGGGAACGGTCGGTCCAGAAATAGCCACGATATCCGTTTCCGCATCAGGGCTTTGCGCACGAAACAGTGGCGACGTGCACCCTGTTACCAGGCTTGCAATCCAGAAGATTAATGGCATCCGTCTTCGAGCTTCCTGCGATCGCTGACGACACATAGTGGGTGAACTCCATTTCACCGTTAATCGTGCTACCCATTTGGCAGCAATAAAGGGTGCGTGCCGCAAAAGAATTCGGGCGTGCGACGATAGTTCTTGTCGACCGACAGGTCAATAGTGACTGGATGCTAGCCAAGAAGTGAGTGTGCCTCGCAGTTTGCACTTGGTATGGGACCCGAACCCCGACCACCTATCCCCGAACCCGACCCCCGACCGCTTACCTCCCGAACGCGAAAACGGCTTCGTCGTCATTTGGGTTCCCTAAGTACAAGTCACAGATGAGTCGCGCGGCGATCACACTGAAAGTAATACCATTTCCTCCATAGCCCAGTGCAAAGTAGGCTCGCGGCCGGCCCACTGGTTGTCCAATGTATGCCAAGCCGTCGTTCGTTTCCCCGAAAGTACCCGCCCAATCGCAGGCCGGTTCAAATGGTATCGCTGGAAACAGTTTTTTGAAGCGATTCAAGAGCTTCCGTATTTTTCGATCCACGAGCCGTTCTCGCTGATGATCTTTGGAAAACAACGTGTCTTCGCCACCAATCATTGCCCGGCCGTCCTGTGTTTGACGAGCATAAAAATACGGGCGAGCCGTCTCCCAGATTAGACAGCCGTTCGGCCAACCCGCGGTCGTGCTCAGCGGCTGGCTGACGACTGCATAGGTGCTGTGCAGCGTGCCCACTTTATGGTCAAGGAAATCGGCTGATTCATAACCCGTTGCGTACACGATCTGTTTTGCGGTTACCGTACCCTGATCGGTGACCACTGCCACACTGTCGGCATGTTCGATCACATCTCGCACCGGAGTATCGGCGAATGCGCGAAGCCCGGCAGCGACGCTCGCGTCAAGCAGAAGGTGGCTGAAGCGGTATGGGTCGATTTGGGCGTCCCCGCGAGAAATAATTGCGCCCGAGGATGGAATCGACGTCATATTTTTCAGTTCGTCGCGGTGCACGAAGCGGACATCGAATCCGTGTTGCCGCCGGCACTCGTATTCGCGCTTCAAGTACCGTTGATGCCAAAAGTGGCTGGCAAAGTACAAGCTTTCGCGCCGCGAGAATCCACACGCGTCGTTCAACTCGGAGATGAGCAGCTCGATTTCATCGATCGCTCGCAGTCCTCGGCGATAGGCGTGTACGGCGTTCGCTTCACCGACTTTCTTAATCAGTTCGCAAAGTGGCGTATCGATCTCGTATTGGAGAAGACCCGTGCTGGCCGCCGTGCTACCGACCCCCGGCTGTCGCTTATCGATTAAGACGACGTCCACACCCTTCTTTACCAAGTGATAAGCGATCAGCGAGCCAGTTATTCCTCCCCCTAAGAGGACGACCTCGCATTTCGTACCGCTCAGCAATGATGGATAGCTTGTAAGTGGCGGATGGATCGCCGGCCAAAATGGTTCCCCAGAGCGTAGCTGCATGTCGTCGATTCCATTCGCAGTGCCGATGTAGTAGGCACACTCCGTGTGCCGTTACGGCACACGGAGTGTGCCTACTACGACGTGCTGTCCACTTACGGCACACGGAGTGTGCCTACTACAACGACGATTGCGATGCTACCGCTTTGGCAGCATATACC
>JANNPR010000373.1:0-5204 GCA_031400345.1 Planctomycetota bacterium
GGAACTCCCTGGATGGGATGGCACGCGAAATTATAAACGACCGCCAGTGTCCCCCCATCATTCCTGTCCAAACGAAGAATGCCTATCTCTGGGTCGACCGGGCCAACCTCTGCGATTTGTTCATCGGGCGGAAGCGAGTATGCGTGTCGCACGTCAGCCTCCTTGCCATTTCTCAGCTTGAGTCTGCGGTTCTCCATGATTCGATCTTCACGTCCAATGCCGGCGCCGACCTTCACGGCTACCATGTTCTGCGAAGCTTCCTTCACCGCTTGAAAAGTCCGCTGGTCAACGTCGGAACATACGATTCCATGACAATGGCTGGCATTGATCAGGACATTCGTTGGCTTAATTTTGAGTTCCTGCTCAATCCGTGAACGAACCTTGCCAAGATAGTCGTTGCCAATCGGTCCAATTTCTCCGATGGCGACGGCGTCGACCGTGACGATGACCAACTTCGTGGTGTCATCCTTCAGTACGAGTGCTTTAGCATATAATCGGTCATTGACTGGACCGGCCTCCATATTCGTTATGTCGACTCTCGCGACACCGGCCCAGAGTTGAGCCGCATTCGCTTCACTAGTTCGGAACATTCCGACGAACACTATTAGCGCCAGAATCCGAACCATAGACCTTGGATAGCAATGTTGCTTACGGATCACTTCAAATTGATCCGAACAGCTAATCGACGTGGACGCATTCGATGTCTTCATAGCAAAAGCCTTCCTTCAGAGGGTTCATTTGGATGTCCGAAGTGTGCCACATAATCAGGCAGCCGCCGAAATAAAGTCGGACGTACGATAACGCAGAGAATAACCGACAGTCTAGTTTCGCGCACGAATACAACAACCTAATATCTCTACTGTCAAATCGAGCAAATACCTTTTGTGAGATCCACCATGAACCGGAAACCTCTGGCGACCTTGTTGCTTTGCATCGTGGTGCGTCTATCCTTCCCCGATGCGGCGCAGTCTGCCGAGGTCTGGACCAGGATCGATTCAGTGGAACGGCAGCCCCTCTTAGCCCAGATTCAGAGGTTACAGGATGCTCTCGATCACATTGGGTCTCCGTTGCCCGACAATATTCGGCGGGAGTTGAAAGAACTGTCGGACGTCACCGACGACCGGCAGGTGGCTGCCCGAGTTCAGGATTTGCTTGACCCCAGATGTCTGGCCACGGTGAGTTTGAGAAAAGATGCCTCGCTAGTCGTCGTGCCACGCGCTGGAGACGTGGAACTCGTTGAGCAGGGGTGGCGTGCCTTTCTCATCAAGGTGATTAATGAGCCGGAATTGCGAGTGCGCCTTCGGATTGACAGCCCTCAGGCCAAACCGCTGCCGCATTCGCCCCAAACTGAAGTCGCGTCACGTTGGCTGGGGCTGTCGACATTCGAGGGTCAGCCTCTGGCTCCAACGCTGTCTGGTCTGCGATTAGAATACCGTATTGTCGAAGTCTTCAGCCGCGATCCTGGCGAGCGCAGCGGTCGGATCAACTTCACCGCATCGTCCCCGACGACGAACGGCACATCGTCGGTCATTGCCGACTGGCGTTTCGACGCCGATACGGCCGGTTGGAATCCGATGAATCAAGTCGAACTCGAAGTGCGGAACGGTTCGCTAGTCGTGAAGGGGACTGGCGTCGATCCCTCCTTCTCAGCCACTCTGAAGACACCCGCGGAGCCGGGGAAACTCGTGCTGAGGTTCTGGGCGCGCGCGGAGGAACCAGGCTATGCCCAGGTCTTTTGGTGGACCGATGAGCGTCGGCAGCCAGACGGTAAACACGTGGTCGGTTTCAATCTCGAACCGGGTCTCGCAAGGCTTTACGAAATCCCATTTTCTGCAGACGGGAAGGTCATTGGCATTCGGATCGATCCCAACTCCAGACCATGCAAGATGCAGATCGACTGGATCGAACTGTCGTATGCCGATCGAAACAACGAATGGGCTGGCATGTCGATTCCTTTCAAGACGGTGCTCTCGACCGCAGTCACTTTTCGTGTCATCGACGATGATGATCGACCAGCGATGGGTTGCTTCGAGATTACGGATACCCAAGGCCGCGTCTACCCGCCGCAGTCGAAACGGCTCGCTCCCGACCTGTTCTTCCAACGGCAGATTTACCGTGCCTCGGGTGAAACACTGCAACTTCCACCCGGTAAATACGCGGTAAAATGTGCCCGCGGGCCGGAGACGATCCCAGAAGTTCAAACGCTGCAGGTCACCGGTCAGCCCGCGACGCTCGAATACCGCGTGCGACGTTGGATTGACCCGTCACGGCGGGGATATTGGTCCGGCGACCATCACATCCACGCTGCCGGTTGCGCGCACTACGAGAACCCTACTCAGGGCGTTCATCCGCCCGATATGGCGCGGCATTGCATGGGCGAAGATTTGAAAGTTGGTTGTTGCCTCACGTGGGGCCCATGTTTCGATTTCCAAAAACGATTCTTTACTGGCAAGCTCGATGACAATTCGAAGTATCCATACCTGATTCGCTACGACGTGGAAGTCTCCGGCTTTGGTTCACATGCTTCGGGCCATCTCAATCTACTGCGGCTTCAGCAACAGATCCCGCCCGGAGGAGACTCGAAGGAGCATTGGCCGACGCTTGGCCTGAACACGCTACGTTGGGCGAAGCGTCAAGGTGCCATCTGCGGTCCCGCACATTCCTCCATCGGCTTGACTCGTTTCGTCGATCGCGTGCCAGGCACTGACGGTCTTGATGGCGCAAACGGCCTGCCGAACTTCAACATTCCTGCGTTCGATGGCATTGGAGCGAACGAGTTCATCATGAATGTCACCCACCAGGTTCCTGGCCCAGAGGACAAACTCGTTCCAGCCGTCGATTTTATTTCTACCATGAATACGGACCGCGCGGCCGAACTGAACATGTGGTATCACGTGCTCAATTGTGGCTTTCGAGTCCGTGCTAGTGGCGAAACCGATTTCCCCTGCGTGAGCGGTGAACGAGTCGGACTCGGTCGGGTGTACGTCAAGCTCGACGGCCCCGTCGAATTTGATCGTTGGTGTGACAACCTGGCTGCCGGCCGCAGCTATGTCAGCGACGGTCGCACGCACCTAATGGAGTTCAAAGCCAACACTCACGGAAATCCGGAGCCGACGGAGCTGGGCAGGCATGACAGCGAGTTGCATTTGCCCGAGCCTGGCAACGTGAAGTTCACCGTCAGCTCGGCAGCGCTTTATGACGGTGAACGGAAGCTACCCGTCGAACTGATCGTAAATGGTTTCCCAGTCGCGCATCAGGAGATCGCCTCAAATGGCAAAGAACACAACCTAACCTTCGAGCACCGCTTCGAGAAAAGTTCGTGGGCTGCCATCCGAGTCTTCCCCAGCGGCCACACTAATCCGTTCTTCGTACTGGTCGGCGACAAGCCGATCCGTGCAAATCGACTCAGTGCCGAATGGTGCCTTCGCTCCGTCGACGAATGCTGGAAATCGAAACGAAATACTTATCGAACAGCCGAGCAGTCGGACGCCGAGTCAGCCTACAATCACGCTAGATCCGTATTTCAGAGAATCAAAGACGAGCATCCATAGACCGTAGTAGTCCGTCTATGTCAGGCTATGTTGTTCGACCGATCCAGCACTGGCTTGCCGCCGAATGAGCCATCCGGTGTAATCCACGTCAGCTCCGGCGGCGGTGGCACACTGTCGTCTAACCACCCACTGATCGGTGGGTCTTTAGGAGAACGAATTATGAGTGTCGCTGAGCCCAAGTCCCAGGCAAGTGCTCCGGTCGGTCCGCACCGAGTGCTTTCCATCGACGCGTTGCGCGGCTTTGACATGTTCTGGATCATCGGCGGCGACCAGTTGGCCAAGGCGATACTCAAGTACGGCGGATGGTCGATCAGTCCTGTGCTGAGCGAACAGCTCAAACATGCTGAATGGGAAGGCTTCCGGTTTTATGACTTGATTTTCCCATTGTTCCTCTTTCTTGTCGGTTGCGTGCTTCCCTTTTCGCTGGAGAAGTATCGTGATCGGCCGGCTGCCGGGTATGGGCGGGTGGTGCGGCGCACCGCGCTGCTGGTAATTCTAGGGCTGCTGTACAATGAGCTCCTCCAGTTCAATTGGTCCAACTTGCGCGTGACGGGCGTTCTGCAGAGAATCGGCATCTGCTATGGCATTGCAGCCTTGATCTACCTCCATACCCGTCCCCGCACCCAGGTGATTTACGCGGTGACAATTCTCTTAGGCTATTGGGCATTGCTTGCTTTCACGCCCGTGCCCGGAGGGAGCACGGGGGATTTCTCCAAGGAAGGCAACTTGGCCGGATACGTCGATCGCCATTTTTTGCCTGGCAAGATCATGGAGACGTATTACGGTTACGGCGACAATGAAGGCCTGCTCTCTACACTGCCGGCCATCGCGACGGCGCTGCTGGGTGTGCTCGCGGGTCATTGGTTGCGCTGTCCAGTCAGTCCCTGGCGTAAGGCAGCGGGTTTGGCCACTGCCGGCTTGATCAGCCTGGCCGTGGGAAGCGCCTGGGGTGCCGTCTTTCCGATCGTTAAAAACCTATGGAGCAGTTCCTTTGTACTCGTTGCCGGAGGCTGGAGTCTGCTGTTACTAGCTCTGTTCTACACAGTCATTGACGTGATGGGTTGGCGTCGCTGGTCGCGGTTCTTTGTGGTCATCGGCATGAACGCGATTACCATCTACGTTGCTCAGCGCTTCATCGACTTTCCTAGGATCGCGCGCTTTTTCCTGGGTGGTCTGACCGATCTCAGCGGGGAATTGGGTCTTATCATCGCAATGGCAGGAATCTTGTTGGCCAAGTGGCTTTTCCTGTGGTTGCTGTACCGACAGAAACTGTTTTTGCGGGTATGAGCGTGCTGATCGAGTCTCAGGGTCATGTATAAGAGACGAACCCGAGTCGAATGTCTGGCGCTCCACGCGGTAGTAGGCACACACCGTGTGCCGTATAGGCACACCGAGGGGGCCTAAAAAATAGAACCACCAATTTGGATAATACGTAACAAAACGGCTTCACTGCTTTCTTCGGCCTGTGCCGTTGGCGCCTGGAGTACAAGTAAGGATAGTATTATTACCGAAAGAATGAAATTATTTGGCGAAAAAGTAGGTATCGCGTTTCAGATAAAAGATGATCTTTTTGATTACGGTAAAGAAGATATTGGAAAGCCTACGGGTAATGATATCAAGGAAAAAAAATTAACCCTTCCACTGATCTATACG
>JANNPR010000393.1:0-3697 GCA_031400345.1 Planctomycetota bacterium
AAGTCGGAGTCGATTTTGCGGTACGCCAAGTCCAGCAGTTGGTCGACGCCGGCGTGCCCGGTGTCCACTTTTACGTGCTCAACAAGTCGCAGGCGACAGCGCAAATCCTGGGAGCGGTGCGGTTCGCCTCGCCAGAATGATTTATAGTGACTCGGCCGGGGAATTTTCAGTTAAGGGGATCTCGACTCCATCCAGGAAACTCGCCAGTGAGCGGCAGCGGTTGGGCTGTTGCAGTTTTCGCACCGCCTTGGACTCGATTTGCCGAACGCGTTCCCTGGTCACAGAGAAGATCTTGCCAACCTCCTCCAACGTGTAGGCGTAGCCGTCCGCTAATCCATATCGCAGCTTGATGATTTCCCGTTCGCGGTAGTTAAGATCCTTCATGGCGTCTTCGATTCGCGACTTGAGCGCCTCTTGGTTGGTGTCGTAGAGAGGGTCGTGTTCGCGATAGTCTTCCACAAACTCGCCAAAAAAACTGTCGTCATGGTCTCCGACAGGCTGGTCTAGGGATAAAGGTTGGCGAGCCATCTTCATGATGCACCGAGCATCGTCAATGGATAGCTTAGCCCGGTGAGCCGTTTCGTCGGCCGTTGGTTCTCGGCCCAATTCCTGTACCAGGTCGCGAGTGACCGTTCGTACTTTGCTCATCGTATCGATCATGTGAACTGGCACGCGAATGGTGCGGCTTTGGTCGGCAATAGCCCGGGTAATTGCCTGGCGAATCCACCACGTAGCGTAGGTGGAGAATTTGAATCCACGAGCGTACTCAAACTTATCGACGGCTCGCATCAGGCCAGTGTTGCCTTCCTGAATAAGGTCCAGGAAGCTCAGCCCGCGATTGCGGTAGCGTTTCGCAATGGAAACAACCAATCGCAAATTGCCCGCCGATAATGCTCGTTTAGCGGCGTCGTAATGTTCACGGAACTGGTGCGTTCGTGCTGCGCGACGGCGAAGGGTGGCGGGTGTTTCCAAAGTAATCCGCATTAGGTAACGCAGTTCGGATTGCAATTCCAATAGGTTGGTTCCGCTGGTTGCATCACCTTGCTTGGCGAGACGAATTTCCTCCTGCAAGACATCCATACGCTCAGAAATCTCACAAACCCGATTGAACAATGGTTGCAGGCGGTTTGTCCGGAGGTTCATCTCTTCGATAAGCCGGATGGCTTTATTGCGACGTACCACCAGGCGCCGCCAAGCCGCTCGCCGAATTCGCATCGGCTGCTTGCGACTGATCGAAATCCGATAATCATGGTGATTGGCAAACAACAAGTGCCGCAAAGTTTTTAGATTCGGACCCAGGCGACGAAGAATGTTCTTCTTTTCGGTGGTATTCGTCACGGATACTTCGATGGTCCGATCGAGTCGTAATTCGCTGGTCGAAACCTTTTCCAGTAACTCGAAGGCTCCCTGCAAAACATAGTCTGTTGACAACATGCTGTTGCGAAATCGAGTACGAGTTCCTTCAATGTTCTTCGCCGACTGAATCTCTTGCGGCCGCGTTAGCAGAGGAATGGCTCCCATCTGCATCAAGTACATTCGCACCGGGTCGTCGGTGTTATCCGCATCCGCCGAATCGTAAGCGGATGCGTCTTCCAGTTCGGTAAAGTCGCCATATTCATTGACCTCATCCGTCTCTACTTCATCATCCACGACAGGCACCTGTTCTGATACCTCTTCATCGAACATGCCGATTTCCGCTCCCTTGGTGTGCTGTTTACCGTTCAGCGTGGAAGTAATTTTGGATTTCGATCCGTTACGGGGGGTGCGAGCAGCGGCAGTCTTTCGATGTTGCTTCGTCACGTTGAGTTCCTTCCGGCAAATGAATCGTACGCAGATGAGAGTCGACAGGTTTGTGAAAGGGGAGAATGCAGCCCTAGTGCCAGAAGAGACACGATCGGCAACATCTCGACTGCAAGATCTATATTGGTAGTTACTTGCGTCGTTTCACGCCAAACTCTTTGCGCTCAGAGTTCAGAGAATTGAGGCGAAATTGCCACTCATGTTGTGCGCGAGAAGGCTCTTTGTTGCCGAAAGTCAACCGCCAGGACGACTCAGTGATGCCACAGGACTATGCCACAGGACTCGCAACTGGGACTGGAGTGTTACTCGACGTCATGGCGACTACTGCCTTGGCGATCGGAAGTTTGATGATGAACGCGGTCCCTTTGCCTAGGGAACTCTCGACGCGAATTCTGCCGTGATGGGCTTCGATGATTTCACGACAGCTGGCCAACCCTAACCCAGTGCCCCCTTTACCACTTTCATCCGGTCCCGATTTTGTGGTGAAGAACGGGTCAAAGATTTTGGGTAGCTTATCGGGTGGAATGCCCATGCCGGTATCTCGCACAGTCAAGTCGACGGTACCGCTGGCCGTATCTTCGTGGAGCCTAATCAAGACTCGTCCCCCGGTGGGCATGGCTTGACGGGCATTCACAATCAGGTTTAGGAGCACTTGTTGAATTTGGTTGCCGCTGGCCCAGACTTCGGGCACCGTTTCAAATTGGCGTTCCACAGAGATGCGATACTTACTTAACTCGCGTTCCAAAAGAACCAGGGCATCATCGATAATTCGCACCAAATCGGTGGGCTCGAATGAACCGGATCGATTGCGCGCCATGCCCAATACCGAATTGGTGATGCGCGCGGCCCGTTGGCTGGCGTTAAAGATTTTTTCAAAAGCTTTGTCGCGCGACGCCGCGTCCTTATGTCGCATACCTAACTTTGCATAGTTCAGGATGGTGGTGAGCACGTTATTGAATTCGTGCGTCGTTGTGCTGAGCAATTCGCCCAGAACCGACATTCGCTCGGCGCGCTCAAGGCGTTCCTTGTAGAGTTGAATTTCAGACTCGAAATTGAGTCCACCATCCACGTTGTCATCTTGTAAGTTGCCCGCCGCCATCGGCATCAGTTAATCTTTCATCGCTATGCAGGCCGCAGTATCTACGCCGTCCGGGATAGACTTCTTTGCTTGCCAGGGCGCCGTTTAACTGTCTGACTTACCCGCTGATTACGTCTTAACTCGTTGAAATATCGCATTTTAGTGGCCTTGTTGGTATCGACGAATCGAACTGTGCAACTGAAGCCACGGCAGATATAATCCGCACCCACATGGATGGCCCTGGAAGTTTTTGGAATAGGTAAGCTGGGATGCACACTGTCGAACTGTTAGAACAAGCGATCTCGTTGGCTGAACGATTGGGTTTTCAAATCCGGCACGAATGGCTGGGCGGACAAGGTGGCGGTTTGTGCGAATTTTCTGGTAAGCGTTGGATTTTTATCGACTTAGGCCTAACAAGTGTGGAACAACTAGATCAGGTGGTCAGCGTATTGCGAAACGAGCCGAGTCTATATCTTGTCGAGTTAAACCCGCCGCTACGAAAGCTGCTGGATGTCAGAAGAAGTGCCTAGTCCGCTGATTCCGGCCTCAGTGTAAAGTCGAGGTTGCTAATCTGCGAAACGGAAGCGCCTTCTCGCCGACGAGTTGGAAAACACGTGTCTAGGAGTGCCAATAACTTCTTTTGGGTTGGAGTAGAGCCATCGGGGCGTCCGAGCGCTGAATCTTGACCGAGTACACTACACTGATAGAATCCAGGTGCGCGCAAGTCTTGGTGCGGCAGGGATTTCAATTGAGTTAGCCGATCACAAGAATGGCCAAGCTTCGTCGTGAGCTTGGGTAATTGAAGCAATTTACGAGTGC
>JANNPR010000420.1:0-5740 GCA_031400345.1 Planctomycetota bacterium
GCCTGGCAGACGTCGACAAACAATTCGAGCCGTTGTCGGGGCGTGCAATGGTTCTGGTCGCAGAATTCGGTAATCGGCATCCCTTTGACGAGTTCCATCACGAAGTACGGTCGCCCGGTTGGCGTGACGCCGCCGTCGAAGATCTTGGCGATGTGGGGATGATCCATGATTGCCAGCGCCTGCCGCTCGGCCTCAAACCTGGCGACAACTTGGCGCGTGTCCATTCCGGGCTTGAGCACTTTCAGAGCAACCTTGCGGCGCACCGGCTTCGTCTGCTCGGCCATAAAGACCACGCCGAAGCCTCCTTCGCCGATCTGCTCCAACAGCTTATATGGCCCGATAACGGTGCCAGGGGTCTCATGGATCGGTTCCTGCAACGTAGCATCGTTGCCCGACCTTGGGGCCTCGTGAAACGAACCCATATGGGCTTGAGCCGCAAGAAGCCGCTCGACTTTGAGCCGCAAATTCACATCATCGGCGCAAGCCGAGTCGAGAAAGGCCGGCCATTGTTCTGGCGGGATTCTCTCAATCGCCTCGAGAAAGATGGATTTCTCGGTGTTGGATTCGCCGTTCATTTCGTCCGCTCCTGCCGGCAATCGTTTCGCATTAAAAGACAATGCGGTTTTGGCGGTGGATTTTTTCCACTCGTGACAAGAAAAACCGAAAAAAACGTCTGGCCTTACACTTCGTCAGTTCCCCGGAGTTCGCGATAGAGCCAGGCACGCGCGTAATTCCAGTGACGGTACGCGGTGGTGGTCGAGACGCCGAGTGCCTGGCCGGACTCGTCCACGGTCAAGCCCGCGAAATAACGCAATCGAACGAGCTGACCGGCGATAGGATCGTCTACCGCAAGTTTCGCGAGCGCCTCGTCGACGGTAAGCAGCTGGTCCGGCGTGAGCGTGGTGGCCAGCGACATCGTGTCGAAGTCGACCCGCTAGATAGCAAAAATCAGGCGCAGATCGACATTGGCCGCGGACACGCCGTGGATGACCGCCAGCTGGTTTCTCGCCCAGTCGAAAACTGCCTCAAGTGATTGCCCCCAGCCGCGCAGGAATTGGGGCGAAAGGCCGCCGTGCTGAATTACGGCGGCCTGCTGCTGAATTTGCCATAGACTCCCGGACGTGCCCCTTGCAAAAGCTCCCGCGGTGGTTGATTTTACTTCGATGACTTTCTCAAGCTTTCCCAATGCGGGGACACTCTGCGAGGTGGGAAGGAATCGGGTCACCTGAAAGTCAATGGGGTCCGATTCAGGCATGGAAAAACCCGTCTCGCCGACGTCTTGCGTCAAGTTGTTCCAGAGCCGGATCTTGCGGCCGCTGGTGTTAACGTTCCCCGGCATCAATCCTTGGTCAACTAGTTCCTGCTTGGAAACTTGAACAAGCGAAGCATCAATCAAGGTGCCATCATCGACTTCCGATCGCGCCAACAATTGTCCGGCCAGGAACTGCTCATCCGCAAATTCCAGTAGCACCTGATTCGTGGTCTCGGGAACAGGGCTAATTTCGCCGAACACATGACCCACCGAGACGACGCCCCAAAAAAGTCGGTTGACATTCGGGACTCGCCAGACGATCACGAAACCCGAGGTGGCACGATTTTCGGGCGCGGACGAATGGCAGATTTCCCTTCCGGTAGTCTTGACTCTGTTCCGCGGGGTTTCAATGACATCGGTGGGCAGACTCACTTTGCAGAAGCGTCTACCACGCTTGATGCGGACGTCAAATTGCGGCGGAATGCGGTCAACTTTCCGTGGACGTTTGCTCTTGCGATCGACATAAATGCAAACGCACTCGCCCCGCGTCGCATCGATCTCACCGTCGTTTTCCGCCAGGCCGAATGCAACATCCACAACATTCGGCTGCATGGCCAGTTTTGAGCGGATCGCAGCTTGAACCTTAAACAACTCTTCAGAAGTCAAGTCACGCAATTTGGTTATCGTCTGCATCGCACCGGCCCAATGTGAATCATTATTGCTGATTGATGGGCGGCAGATCACTGACCATCGGTTGTCTATTCATCGGCCCGGGATTCAGTCCTAGCGGAGGCGGCCCAACGGTGCTGGGAGATGGGTTCCCATTCGCTGGATGGGCAACGTTCACGCGACTGAGATTGGTGTATGTCGGGTCGGAGATTTGCGCCAAGGAGCGAAACACCATAGCGCCCTCCTCAAAGACGAGGCCATACAATTCCGTTGTAGTACAATCCTGGCATTCCAATCCGGTAGTCTCGATCGGGCAACTCGAATACGGCAAAAATCCAACGTAGCGGAATCCATACAAGTGCTTTTTGAAATCCGGTCCGGTCGAAACTACGGCTTCATAAAGCCCCATGGGCACATTGGTAGCCTTTACCGCCATGCGGGTCTTCGTGCCGGTTGCCGTGGGCACTGCCTTCGCCAATTCCGTCGCAGCCGTGAGGTTGTCGTCAAATTGAGAATCGAGATTGATATTGAGCGCCGTAAGATTCCAGCCATCCGTGAGCGTGATTTGTGTATCGTTCGTGCCTAGACCGCTGCGAACGTGAATCGAATACTCCTCACTGAAATCGGGCAACATCAATTGCTCAATGGTCACATAGCCTTCCACCGGCTGATCTCCGGCAACCATCGGTTTGAGGAAGAGATAGGGTTTTGGCCGATAGTAACGGATTCCTTTGTCGTGGGGACCTGGATCTTTGTGAACTATCGTTCTCGGCAGGCACCCCGTCGTACAGACGACAGCCAGTAATAGCAGCAGCATCCTTGGCATGTTTTTCTCCTATCCGACTCTTCCGACTTTGAGTAAACCTGCCAAAGTTTCTTCGGTTAGGGCTGATGAGTGGGTTGATTCTTTCCCCCGAATAAACTACTACCGTCGGGCCGCGAGATGGCAGCTAGCACTGCCCTGTGCAAAAAAATACGTTGCAGTTACTTGATCCACTGGCACGCTGCATGAGCCGTCATTTTGCCGTCAAATTCACGTTGGAAAATCCGAGGCAACGTGGCGGTACTACTAAATGCCGTCCGGAAGCAAGAATGTTTCACGCGCCGCGCATTTTGGCGAATTAGGCAACTAAGAGTGCGGACCTGCCCAGAAATGCCACCACGTGCTCGACCGTGTCCTCAATTGTTTCCGCCGCCGCGAGGTCTTCGAATGGAGTCAGCGACACGCGACCGGACTTCACTTCTTGCCGGACGACTTCGATCAAGGCGTGACGATCGCGCTTGCCATCCAGCACTCGAACAACGAGGCGCCCCAGGTCAGTCACCTTAATCGACTCGTGCAATTGATTTGTGAGCGAGTTCCCCAGCTCGGCTTGCAGTCTCGCGAGTGGGCTGGCTACCGGCCGCTCGCTGCCTCGGCTTGCCAGGCGCGGCGCGGATAGGGCAGCGTCAACAGCTCCGGCCGTTAGTGCATCCATGAAAAAACGCGTCAGGCGGTCGCCGGCCTGGCTGTCGCTGTCCTCAGGATCAACCCGGCCAGGCTCAATCTTTCGGAGTTCCGCGACCGAAATGAATTCCGGCCGCCGTTCGTCGAGGTAGCGCAGAGCCGCAACGACTCCTGGATCGGGACACGGGATCTCACACGACCCGATACTCAGCCGCCAGGCTTCCCCAGCGCCCGCTTCCGACCTCTCCAGTCTGGCATCACGGCCTAAGCTCACGGAGAACCGGTTCAGGACGCGATGGTCCAGCCGCCGCTCAACCTCAACTACCTTGTGGGAGAGCAGACTTTTGCGGAATGACGAACCGCGCAGGAAGTCGAGGTATTGCTCACGCACGAGCAGCGGCATTCCTTCGAGAAATGTTCGCGCCGTCGGCGGCAAGTCGAAGGTAAACATTCGCGGCACGTCTGCGTCTCCGAGGTATTGCAATCCCGCGGATTCAACCTGCCCGACAAACTCTTGAAAGTAGAAGGGCTGATTATGGTCCGCCAACATTTCGTGGTACAGGTAAGAGTCGGGCCGGCCAGCGGTTCCATTTGGCCGACATTGCTCCATAAGGCGCGAACATCTTCCTCCTTGGTCATGTCCAGTGCCGAGCCATCCGCTTGAAGGTTCAGCTCGTACTCCGAATTTCTGGTTCAAGACTCTCCGAATCTCTCTACTTGCGATTCCGTAGTCATCTCCGGCCTATTCTCATTGGCTTGACGGCCCGAGAGCGAATTCGGTGAATTTAAGTGAGCTCCATCGTATACGCCGACACCAAGTCGACTTACCAATTCGCCACCAAGCCAGCCCCCAACGAGCGCAAGACCAGCGCCGATGAAGGAAAGAGCTAGAGCTGGCGAGCAGTGCTTAAACGGAGCGGCAAAATTTCTTAGAGGCCACGGATCAACGCCTTTGAATGCTAAGCAGTTGAATACATTTTAAAAAACGTCGCAACTGGGTTAAAGGCGTTTATGTCATGGGTAGTGAGCTAATTTGCGGGACACGTTTGGTCTTGGTGTCCTTGGCTTATGTCGCGTTTTGTTCCACACCCAGAAGCGTGGCGGCCTCGGCTTGAAAGCGCTGGAGTTCCTTGCCGCGGGGTCGATGGACGTCGACCCACGCAGCACCTTTGTCAAACCACTCGCGAGCTTTCTCCTTGTCGCCCAGTTGCCAATGAGCCATGGCAACAAAGAACCAGTCGTACCCGGTTCCACCTAGATTGGTGTTCATGAACCTTTGATAGGTATCCAACGCAGCTTGCCACTGGCCGTTTCGATATTGGGCAACCGCCAAGTCGTTCAGTTTGTCGGTTTCCGCTGGCGCAAGTTCACAAGCTTTCTTGGCGTGCGCAAGTGCTTCGGCCGGATTGCGGAGGGCTTCATTCGCGTTGGTGCTTAACAGCCAGGAGAGGTTTTTGTGGGCATCCGCTGAAGTGGGGTCGATCGCGGTGGCGTCACGGGCGACCGCGAGCGCTTCTCCAATTCTACCTACCTCGGCAAGCGCTACACTGAGCAGCTCGCGTGCCTTGGCGGATTTCGGCTGCCGTTTTACTTTCTCTTCATAGACCGGGATTTCCTGCTCCAGAGTCCCCTCGTCGGACAGGACCCAAATGAGCCCAATGTGGCCCCACTCATATTCTGGATAGATTTTGAGAATCCGCCGAAATGCTTCGATGGCTTCCTGTCCCTTGCCTTGCATGATCAGGCAATCGCCTAAATACCATTCTGCAAGGCAAATATCGCGACGGCTGAGCCTGTTCTTCAGTGCGCTGTTGAGCACATCAATGGCATCTTGAGCATTTCCTTGGTCCCGCAAGGCCATGACCAAATCAATTTGCGCTCTCCCCAGAATTCCCGTGTTGTCCGAAGTGAGATTGATGGCTGTGCGAAACTCAGCGATGGCTTCTTCCACTTTTCCCTGCATTCGCAAGTAATTGCCAAGTAGTCGATGCGCCTCGTTGTGATTTGGTTTGAGTGCGATGGCCAGACGAATTTCGTCGATGGTTGAATCCACCTTTTCGTGCCGCCAGAGCAAATTGGCGAGTTCCAGTCGAGGTTCCACTAGATTCGGACAGCGTGCAATGATGGACCGCAGCTCGGAGACCGCTTCTTCCATCATCCCGGTCGCCGCACCCATTCCTTTCGTCCTCAGGGCTTGCGCGAGCAACGCCCAGTAATTATCCGAAGGAAATAACTCAACTGCTGTTCGCAATTCGACGAGGGCTTCGTCCAACTTTTCCGGAACGTTCGGTCGACGAAGCGCAAAGTATCGGTCTCGGTGGGCACTCGCCAGTTCCATTACAGCACGACTCTTCGGATCAAGCTCGACCGCG
>JANNPR010000437.1:0-8793 GCA_031400345.1 Planctomycetota bacterium
TATTAATTCTGACTCGCAGAAATTGCGAAGGCCAGGATCAGCCCCACTTTCGAAACGACAGAAGCTGCGCACAAAAACCCAACGGCCAAACGTCGTGTCAATAGCAAGTTTTCGAGAGCCCACACGGAGTGTGCCTACTACTTCGTTCTGGTAACGTATCGCTCTTGGAACCTCGTGCTCGTACTCGTACTCGTACTCGTACTCGACAAAGCGAGCCGTGGCTAAAGTTACCTTCAAGCACGACAAACAGGATGTTTACCGTCTTTCGATCGAATACGTGGCCGATGCATTTCGGAACGCACAAAACCTTTCTGGTCTTCAGCGCCATACCCGTAGTCAATGTCTCCGAGCTGCTTCAATCGACTTCATTGAACATGGTTTACTGAGTCTTCATCGCCGCATGACACGAACGACGAGTACGAGTACCGCTTCGCTGAGTACGAGCACGAGACGAGCAGTCACGAGACGAGCAGTCGCGATCCACCCATGACGCTTCACCTCGGTCCGATCGACGCAGCCGTGCTGTTGGCTTACCTTGCCACGGCAATCGCGATAGGACTTTTTGCCCACGGAAAATCCAAGAATCTCGAATCCTATTTGCTTGGCGACCGGGACCTTCCTTGGTGGGCGATTTTGGGTTCGATCGTCGCCACCGAAACCAGCGCCGCAACCGTTCTCAGCGTACCGGGCGAGGCGTATGGCGGCAGCGGGATGAAATTCCTGCAATTGGCGATGGGGTACATCGTCGGCAGAGCGATCATTGTCTACGTGTTGTTACCACTGTATTTCCGCGGAAAGCTCTCCACCGCGTACGAAGTGCTCAATAACCGGTTCGGCGGGACGACTCGGCGCGCCGCCTCGCTGCTGTTTCTCGTGTGCCGCAACCTGGGAGACGGGCTGCGACTATTTTTGGCGGCGATTGTGCTGCAGAAATTTGCCGGCTTGCCCTTTGAATGGAGCATGCTCTTAATGGGTGTGATCTCCATTCTGTACACATTCTTCGGCGGCATTCGTTCAGTGGTGTGGAACGACTGCGTTCAGTTTCTGGTTTACATGGCGGGTGCTTTGGCGGCGGTGTTTGTCATAGCCAACCGGATTCCCGGTGGCTGGCCTGAAGTCTGGAGCTTCGCGCAGTCATCGGGAAAACTTCAGGTGTTCGATTTTTCCTGGTCGCTGAGCATGCCCTATACGATCTGGGCGGGAATGATCGGCGGCGCCGTGCTGACGATTGGCACTCATGGCACGGATCACTCGATGGTCCAACGTTATTTGAGTGCGCGAAGTGAGGCTCAGGCGGGTCGGGCGATTCTGGCGAGCGGCGTTGTTGTGTTTTTCCAGTTTGCGATTTTCCTCTTCATCGGAATTGAGCTGGCTTGTTATTACAGCCACCATTCGCAGGTTAAGTTCGGCTCCACCGACGAGGTATTCGCCGATTTCATCGTGCATGGTTTTCCGATCAACACCGGCCTTATCGGATTGATGCTGGCGGCCATCCTGTCGTCCACGTTTTCCAGTTCCTTGAGCTCTTCCGCGTCGGCAGTAGTGAACGACTTCTACATCCCAATCAGGAAAACACCTCCCACGCCCGCACAACTGTTTCGCCTGTCGCGCGTGTTGACAGTCGTGTTTGGAATTCTGCAAATCGCCATTGGTATCTGGGCCAGAAAACTTAGCCAGGACGATCCCTCATTAACGGTCGTGAAGAGTGCCTTGACGATCGCTGGCTTTTCGTCCGGACTGCTGCTGGGGGTGTTTGCTCTGGGCGTATTTACACGTCGAGCCGGTCAAGGCGCCGCGCTAGTGGGCGGGATATTTGGGGCGGGCGTGTTGTTGTTCGTTCAATTCATTGCGCCCTCGTGGGGCTATAAGGTCGCTTTCCCTTGGCTAGCGGTGATCGGTGTCAGCTCGACATTCATTGCCGGATGGGTGGCATCGCTTTCATCCATGAAGCACAGGCACTTAAGTTGAGTTCTGCTCTTGGTCATTCTTGCTGGCGGCGCTCTAGTATTAAACGACTTATTCCTTGCCTATGGTCTCTTCGATCACGATCGATTGATTCGCGGCGATCGGCCCGGGCATAACTTGCGAAACTCCTCCTGGCCATGAGATCGAGATCTTATCCACCGACTTTGCGTCGCCTAAACCGAAGTAAAGAGGTAGCGCACTTTGGGATAGATATCCAGACTGACCGTCGTGAACCTGAGTGAAAACTCCACCGCTCGTTTCGACCTGTACCCTCGCACCCAACCCGTCCCGGTTCGACTTTGTACCTTTCAGTTGAATCTTCAAATAATGCAGGTTTTGTTGGCGTTCATTGAGGTCGCTCACTAGCACCATGGGCGGAGAATGGAAGTCATTGGTGACAATATCGAGATCCCCGTCTTGATCTAAGTCAAAAATGACAGAGGATCGCGTTCCAAGCGCTCCCCACACGATAAGTCGTCCCGTTCTATCGGCGGCAAGTTCGTGGTCCTTGTCATCGCCGGAGCAATCCAATTCGAACCAAGGTGCCGCTGTCTTGCGATCACGTCGTGGCTCGACGCCCAGTATGAATTCCGCATCTCGGAACATCTTCCCGCGATCGTTTAAAAGAAGGGAGTTGACGTGATAACGAAACGGGTAATTCATGCACGACGCGATGAAGACGTCTTGAAAACCGTCGGCGTTCAGGTCGCCTACGCTCAGGCCCCATGGCCAAAACATTTCCGCATTTTTTTCTTCCGCGACGTCGCGAAGCGTCCCCTCTTTATCTTGTGTATAAAGCGCGTTCCCAAAGATATTGGACGCGATGGGGACTCGGCTACGTAAGTAAGATACCGGGGGAACCCGGGGCGCTGGAGCCTTTGACTTTTCACCTGGACCAATCGTGTCCTGCGGTAACTCCCACATGTCCGCATGCATATTCGTGATCAGTAAGTCCATCGAGCTATCGTTGTCGAAGTCGAAAGACTTCACTCCCATACCTCCCCAGACGACACGAGAGAATAGTTCGTCCGACATCCGTTCGAAATGTTCTCCCTTGAGGTTCAAATAGCATTCGTCATTTCCCTGCATATTCAAGACATACAGGTCTATCCAGCCGTCCTGGTTGATATCCAGGGGCGTAGCATCGCCGGACCATGCGTCGTCTAGCAGCCCAACACGCTGCGTCACGTCCTGAAACTTGTTGTCACCTTGATTGCGATAGAGAATGTTTTTTTCAGACCTCGCGGGAAACAAATGTCCGGCGAAGGCGTCTTTCATCGCCACCCAATAGGGACTTTCGCGTTTTTGGGGGTCGCCGCTATAGCTTATCTCATCGGTAGTAAATACTCCGACGTTTGTCAGAAACAGGTCTAGCTTGCCGTCGAGGTCATAGTCGAAAAACTCGGCACTCGATGAATGCCCGGATGATTCCAGTCCTGCGTCCGCAGTTCTGTTGCGAAACTGCCCGCGTCCGTCGTTTTCGAAAAACGCGTTACCGTGCCGCGTGGTCGTGACGAACAAGTCCGCATCGCCATCGTTATCCGTATCAGCGAACGACGCGGCCACACCAACCCGACCTTCTAGACCCACGCCGGCCGATGCGGTGGTGTTTTCGAATCGGCCACCGCCCAGGTTCCGCCACAGCTGGTTGCCTCCCACTTGGCTGACGAAGTACAAATCGTGCATTCCATCCCCGTCGACGTCCGCCACGGCGATGCCGTTTGCATGATCATAATGACTTTTTTTGAAGTTCCGCGCGGCATCCGGGACCGCCCGATTGACGAACTGAATGCCGCTTGCCTCGAGAGAATCGATGAACTCGAAGTCATGGTAAACGCCCAACTGCCCGCGAGTGGCCAGCTGTTCTGCTTCCCGCTTTTCCATCCACGGCGGATCGAACACGTCGCTTGGAACGCCAATATGTACCGGACCGGTCGCGACGGGATCGGATTCCGAGAGCGCGATTCTCATGTCGGTTAACAACTTCGCAAAATCGTCTTCTGAGAGCCCATCATAAAAGCCGCGGATTCGCCGTTGAGAATCGATGAGTACAAACCGGGAACTGTGCGTGATTGGCGCCGACGAAGACGAACTGGCGTCGGAGACGGGAAACTTGAAACCGTCCTTGCTGATCCTGGTGAGTTCCGCACGGTCTCCCGTGAGGAATCTCCAATGTTCGTGATCGGCCTGATGCAAGTCGGCATATTCGTGCAGGCGCGCCGGCGTGTCCCGTTCCGGATCCACAGTGATGCTTACAAGACGTACGCGATCCCAATCTGGCCAGCGCTGAGCACGTCTCTGCAGGGCGGCAATGTTCTCGGTTTGCTTAGGGCAGGTGGCCGTACAGTGAGTAAAGATAAAATTGGCAACCCACACACGACCTCGAAGTTCATCCGTCCCGAATGTATGTCCCAACTGGTCCGTTAACTTGAATTCTGGGGCATCTATTAAGATGGGAAGCACGGCAGCGACAGGCAATGTCGCGATTTTTTTGGAGGAATCTGCCTTGGTTTGCCGCGCGGCACTCTTGGCTGCTGGGGCCTTTGGCGCAGGCGCCTGGCGATTGCAGGCAATATTTCCTAGAAGAAGAATCAGTAAAACACACGCTGAAAGTCTGATGTCGAAATTCATGATTGCACTTTCTAGGTAGGACGGCCTGCCGAGCCCATCCGAACATCTAAAACCGATCCGTCCGATACACTTACCGCTCACGCGAATGGGACGGGGCCCGGCAGCCTCGTCCTACTCACAGTGCCCGCGACACCACTCCAGGAAACGATCTTGTGGTTCAATGACAAGTCTGCCGGCAACTTGGGAATGGGGGTCTCCGCACAGCTGCTCGCCCACGAGATCGAGCTGAGTAGCTTCAGTTGGTTGGAACTCGATTCGGAATTCGAGCGTCGGAACAGCAATTTCTTTGAGCCCGGTTTCTGGAATAGAAAACGTATAAAGGTAATCTGTGCTCTTGAGAATCAAAATAATTTTGGCACCTAGCGGAACGTGTATATCCTCGCCCGCCGATACCTTTATGCCAGCTCCTAAGTGGCCCGACACGTCGGGATATCTGGCCGACCAACTTTTATTACTGCCTGTAATCTCAATGGAATAAGGGTCCGGGATAACCGTTGAGAAGCTTTCGGGACGCGAATCTGCGGACCCTGGCGGAAAACACCCGGTTAACACGATCAAAAGGCTCCCGACGTTCAAGCGCCGAGCATTCTTGGATAAGAAAAAGGTCATTGTCTGAGCGGTGCCTGACAAAATAGGGGCGCGCACAGATAGGCATGATACGGCCTGATGCTCCTACTTAACCACAGGTACTCGACAAGTTTTGTTATTCATCCTGGTTTAACCCTGCGCCGCAGGCGATGGTTGTGGCGGAGGTTGGTCGCTTGATCCCGGCCCCTGTGTTCGCACAGGGATTAAGCCTTCGCGTTCGGTTTCGGGTTAAAGTTAAACGAGGTGCAATAGTTGCCAATCCCAGGTACCCTATGTTTGGGCGTTCAATCCTACTACTACAACACCCGAGATTACCCGTTCATGCGAACCGTTTTCTTGTTTGCCTTCGTTATCGGATTGCCGACGCTGCTGTTTGCCCAGTCGCCCGATCCGAAGGGACTTGAATTCTTCGAGCAGAAAATTCGCCCGGTGCTGATACAGCATTGCTATTCGTGCCATTCGGAAGACGCTCAAGCCTCGAAGAAGTTACAGGCAAAACTGTTTCTCGACTCGCAGGAAGGGATTCTGATTGGGGGCGAAACCGGGCCGGCCATCATCACCGGTAAGGCTGCAGAGAGTCAACTTATTAAAGCCTTGAACTATGACGGTTTAGAGATGCCCCCAGCCGGCCGCTTGCCGGCGGAGGTTGTGGCGGATTTCGCCAAGTGGATTGACATGGGCGCACCCGATCCTCGACGCGCTAAGAAGCCACCAATCACTAAACGTGAGATCAACATCGACGAAGGCCGGCGGTTCTGGTCTTTCCAACCCTTGAAAACGATTACCCCCCCAGATGGCCAAGATATCACATGGATACGCACGCCCATCGATCGCTTCATCGCGGCGAAGCACGACGAGAAAGGGCTTAAGCCCAACTCGCCCGTAACCAAGGAGAAGTTAATCCGTCGCATGTTCTTCGACTTGATCGGTTTGCCGCCGACGCCGGAGCAAGTTGATGCGTTCGTCAGGGATGAGTCACCAAACGCAGTGGAAAAGATCGTCGATGCATTGTTGCAAAGCGAGCGATATGGCGAGCGTTGGGGACGTCACTGGCTGGATGTCGCACGGTTTGCCGAAAGTGGTGGTTATGAATTCGATGGTTTCCGTCCGGGGGCGTACCACTACCGTGATTGGGTGATTCGTGCCCTCAACCGGGACATGCCCTACGATGCGTTCGTCCGCATGCAAATCGCTGGTGATAAGCTCTCGCCGGATGACTATCATGGGGCAGCTGCGACTGGGTTCCTGGTCGCCGGTCCCTATCCTGGACAGATCACGGTGAAGACCGTCGAGCGTATCCGCTACGATCAGCTGGACGACATGTTGATGACGGTGGGTGGATCCATGCTGGGCCTGACGCTAGGCTGCGTCCGCTGCCACGACCACAAGTATGATCCCATCCCACAGCAAGATTATTACGGCTTGGCAGCTTCTCTCGCCACAACGGCGCATGGTTCGAAACCCTTCGATCCCGACCCGGCTATCACACAGCGGGCGCTCGATAAACATCGTGCCGAGCACGAACCACTCGTGGCCGCTCTGAAAACGTTCGCTCACGATGAATTGCCGAAACGCTTCGACTCATGGCAGAAGCAAGAACTGCCAAAACAGCCCGACGCGCCGCGTTGGCAGTCATTCGACCCGGTCGATGTCGATGCCGAGCGTTCGTACCTCAAGGTGCTGGCCAATGGCATTGTCGCTCACGATGGAAGCATCGCTCCTGGCGGCAACGTCAATCAACGCGGTCGACGTCGGGCCGCTCGCGAGATCGAGGAATACAAAATCCTTGTTCATACATTTCAGAAGAACGTCACCGCCTTGCGGCTGGATGCGTTCACCGACAAGTCGCTTCCGAAACGTGGTCCTGGATTGAACGCCGATGGCAGCTTCCTATTGTCCGAGCTTAAGGTCACGGCAAAGCCGGTCGGGGCAGAGCCCGTTACGGAGAGCCAACCTGCGATGCCCGTCGTTCTGAAGTTGAAGCCTGTCTTTGCAGCGTTTGAGGACAAGGATCAGCCGCTCAGCAACGCGGTGGATGACAAGCCGGCCACGGACTGGATTGTGAAGGCGAACGCCGGTAAAGATAACGCTGCCATTTTCGAGATCGAGGGCGGACTGGCCGGTCATCCAAACGGCACCGAGCTGACGATCGAATTAAAATTTCGAGACGTGGGCTTGGGACGAATGCGTTTCGCGTTTAGCACGGAACCCAACCCCGCGACTTGGGCAGGCGACATCGAGCCGCAACATGTCGGCGAAATTCGGGCTATTTTGGCAGCCCATAAGAACCCGCTTCCCGAAGCAACCCGCCAGCCTCTGGTCCGCTGGTTCAGCCCGTTTGATGCCGACACGGCCAAGCTTTACAACGCGGAGCGTGATCACGCCGCCAGCGAACCGCGTCCGCCGCTCACCGACGTCTACACGACGATCGCGGGCGGACAGGACGTCTTCCTGTTGCGCCGCGGCGAAGTCGACAATAAAGAAGGAAAGGCCGAGCCTTCGTTCATTCAAGTGCTTTCGAAAATCTCCTCGCCACCGAGCCAGCCCGATGAAGGAGGCACACCCCGTGCGCCGTCAACCTACGGCACACAGAGTGTGCCTACTACAACGTCCGTCGACCCTCGCATCCGACTTGCTAACTGGATGACCGATGTAGATCAGGGAGCCGGAGCATTGCTCGCCCGCGTCATGATAAATCGGCTGTGGCAACATCATTTCGGCGACGGGTTAGTCGGCACGCCCAACGATTTCGGTGCGCAAGGCGGCCAGCCGACGCACCCAGAGTTGCTCGAATGGTTGTCCGCTGAGTTCGTCAAAGCGGAATGGAAACTGAAGCCAATACACAAGCTCATCATGTTGAGTGCCGTCTATCAGCAGTCGAACGAAGTCGTCCCCGAAAGTCTAAAGGTCGATCCTGAGAACCGATTCCTCTGGCATCACAAGCCACGTCGGTTGGAGGCGGAAGTCATCCGCGACGCGCTGCTCGCAGTGGGTGGTTCGTTCGATACCACGATGTACGGCCCCAGTGTCCTCGACAACTCGGCTCGCCGCAGCGTGTACCTCCGAGTCAAGCGAAGCGAGCTGATCCCGTTCATGACGATGTTCGATGCTCCAGAACCAACGCAAAGTATCGGCGAACGCATTAGCACAACGGTCCCTACTCAGGCATTGGCAATGATGAATTCGCCTTTTGTGCGCGAGCAGGCCGAAAAGCTTGCGGTACGGATTAAACCTTCGGAGCCGGCGTCGCTCGAATTCGCCGTCGATAAGGCATACCAAATTGCCTTCGCCCGACTGCCAACGCAGGCCGAACGCGATCGCATGCTGGCGTTC
The DNA here is from genome assembly GCA_031400345.1 of Planctomycetota bacterium. Lineage (GTDB taxonomy): Bacteria > Planctomycetota > Planctomycetia > Pirellulales > Pirellulaceae > JANNPR01. The sequence continues at coordinate 8,518 of JANNPR010000437.1, forward strand.
GTCAACCAATCGGTCGGAGCTTCGACGAACGTTGATCAAGCCCTCACCGAGTTTTGTCAAGTGTTGCTATGCGTTAGCGAGTTTGTATATGTAGATTGAAATGCAGAAGAGTTTATGGCGAATTCAAGGGTGTGCCACTTCCCTGGCAGCCGCCGGAGTTAGCTATGACGTTCAGCGAAGATTCTTTCGGCGGCAAGCCAGTGCTGAATAGCGTAGGACAGTAAACCGTCTGCTGGAGCACTCATTTGATTCGAATTGTTCTTTTCGACAACTACG
>JANNPR010000459.1:0-3118 GCA_031400345.1 Planctomycetota bacterium
GCATCTCTTTCACAATCGTTCCGGGCGACGAGCTCATGATGTACACGCGGTCGCCCAGAAATACGGCTTCCTCTATGGAATGCGTAATAAAAAAGACGGTCGCTTCGACTTCCTTCCAAAGCTTAACCAATAAGTCCTGCATGTTGAGTCGGATTTGGGGGTCGAGAGCTCCAAATGGCTCATCCATCAGGATGATGCGGGGCTTGAGAATCAGCGTTCTGGCGATGGCGACGCGCTGGCGCATGCCTCCCGAAAGTTCGTGCGGATATTTGTACTGGTCCACGTTGACATTCAAGCCCACTTTGTTAATCCATTCGCGTCCCAATTCCTGCCGCAGCTTACGTGGTGCACCCAGGCATTCCAGGCCGAACGTGACGTTATCCAAAACCGTGCGATGGTCGAAGCTGGTGTAGTCTTGGAATACCATTCCGCGATCCGCGCCGGGACCGACAACGGATTGTCCCAGCAGCAGAACTTCGCCTGATGTGGGCGGATGCTGAGGTTCTAGGCCAGCGATTAACCGCAAGATCGTGCTCTTGCCACATCCGCTTGGCCCGAGAACGCAGACGAATTCTCCTTGGTTAGGAAGGTCTTCAACCACGAATGAAATATCACGAATCGCGGTAAATTCCTTAGCAGTTCCCAGATTGTATTTTTTTGTAACCTTGCGGAAATCGACGACCGCCGGTCTGGCTATTTCTTGCGGGGATCGCACGTGGTCCAGAACTTCACCCACACCAACCGGACGGGCAGGAGTCGTTTGAGATGGCGGATTCGCTACATGTGGGTCACTCATTTGGAGCTACCTGGGGGCGGGTTCGCTGCTGACTTTGAGCGTTGGGGCCAGTGACTCTCGAAGAAAAATGGCATCAGATATTCCCAGCGTTCGCGACACCACCGCAACATTCGCTGCAAATAACCTGGTCCACCGTAGATGTGCGGGAAGAGTTGTCGCTGAGTCAACACCAGCAACCGATCCACTAAGAAGGCCACGATAGGAATGATCAGCACAATCATGTAATAGGCCTCCGGGCTGGCCCGGCGTTGGAACAGCGCTATCTGATAGCCCAAACCCGCGGCCGACTCTGTCGTGCGAGTGGATTCGGCCAACATGATGTACCCGAAGGCAATTCCGAACAGCAGCCGACCGGAACTGAAGATGGTGGGCATGGCTAGCGGCACCAGCACTTTAAAAATCACCTGCGATGTCTTTGCTCCCAAGGTGTAAGCCGTGTCGACATAGCGACCGGCTACATCGTGTATGGCGCGCGCCGTATCGGAGATAATAAACGCCACGCATGCCGTGAATATAAACATGATCTTGTAAAGTTCCCCGGTGCCGAGAATCAGGAACAACAGGCCCACCATTGCAGCCAGGGGAATGTTCCGTCCAAACGTCACGACGGGTGCTAAGAAAGCGTTCACCGGCGAAAAACAACCCGCCAGAATACCGGTTGGAACACCGATTACCATCGCCAGCAAAAAGCCAAGAGCTACCCGGCGTAGGGTCGCGACGATGTTAGGCAAAAGTACAAGTTGCCGCTCGGACTGACCACCTGGGGCTGCGGAGATGTCGCTCGCCGCCTCGGCAAAATCCTTGGGAATCTCAGTTTTGACGGTTACTTCCGTGGACCATAGATCTGGCAGAGCAGCAAACGTCTCTCTCGGACTGGGGAGCGAAAGCCGGCTGACAATACGATCGGTATCTCCTCCGCGAGTCACAAACCACCACATCAGAAACACAATCAAACAGCAACTCAGGCCGAGGACAATTGCCAGCCAATTGGGAATCTCATGGCGCAGCTTGAAGCCACTTGCGAGAATACGTAACACCGTCCGCTTTTGCGGCGGCAAAGTCTGAGATACGGGAATAGGTGCGTTCTCGGGTTGAATTGCGGGAGTCGACTTCGTCATGGAATTTTTCGGACAAGCGTTCGCGACTGGTATTTCTTATGCGTTGCTTACTCTAGTTCCGCTGAAAACACCTTGACCTCGACGCGACGGTTCTTCGAATGATTGTTGATATCTGTCGTGTCGGCTGGGTTGTCCCAACCATATCCCTCGACGTTGAACTTGTTCGGATCCAGGTTGAATTGTTTGACGACCGATTCCTTAACCGCGTTGGCGCGATTGAGAGACAACTCCTTAACCATCGCATCGGGAATCTTTCCCTTCATCGAACCGTCTGTGTGTCCTTCGATGATGATACGAGCGTTACCGAATTGGCCAGCCAGTTTAGCAATCTCTTCGATAACAAATTTGGCCCGGGGATCGTATTCCGTTTCGATGGTTTTTCCATCTTGGTCCTTGGTAACCTTTTTGAAGATTTCCCAACTGTTCGGGTAGAAGTGAATGACCACCGTGTTTGTCAAAATTTCTTCAGCGCCGCGGACTTCGGTTGTCGATTTCGGGACGAATTGCGCGGTGTACTCGTCGCGTTGGGATTTGTACTTGTCGTCGCTCGCAAGTTTGGCGATTACGGAAAAATCCATCACCTGATCGAACGGGACAGGTTGATTTGAGATGGCACGAATTTGCCGGTAGAGATAGTAGGCCTGATTCCAGACTCGGGCAAAATTCGTAGGGTTGTTCTGATTCATAAAGAACTGATAGTTTTCAGCCCAGTTTGTGCTGTGAGCGTCACCGAGCATGCTGAGCGAGTCTGCTGCCGGGATTCCAAACCCCGTCGCCATTAGCTCGGCGCACTTTTGTTTGTTGGCGTCTTCCTTCAAGTCGGTCATCCCGTCAAAGATCCCGCGCACGAGGCCTTCGATCAACGCGGGGTTTTCGTTGGCAAAATCGGCTCGTGCGAACCACACGTCGGCGATGAGTTTGTTGGCGGTCAACGTTGTGACCAACATCCGATTGCCTTTGACCTTGGATAGGTTGTAGATATCGGGGGCCCAGGAAACCGCACCGGCCAGATTCTTTTCGCGATTGAATCCGGCTGCAGCTTCGAACGCGGTTCCGGTAAACATCATCTTGACTTCGGATGGCTGAACACCGCTGGCTACCAGCATGTTCAGCAGGAAGTAATGGGACGGGGAATTTTCGGCGAGCGCTACAGTCTTTCCACGTAAATCGGCGACCGTCTTAATGTTCTCGCGAACAACAATTC
>JANNPR010000489.1:0-7741 GCA_031400345.1 Planctomycetota bacterium
CTTCTGGTTCGAGCGGGAGTTTTGGAAGGTCGCAGATGAATTTCACCAAGCGTCTTTGGTGCGAGTACTTGATGTGCGCAGTACCGACTTTGATCAACGGATGGTTTCGGTGGGCGATGTGCTGTATTTCACCGCCTTCCAGTCATCAACCGGCGTAGAGCTGTGGCGAACGGATGGAACGGAAGCGGGCACAGTCCTTGTGAAGGACATTCGCTCCGACGGTTGGTCGGCTCCGACTCGGCTCACGGCCGTGGGGAATCGCGTTTTCTTCGTTGCCAACGACGGAATACACGGATCGGAATTATGGCAATCCGACGGGACGCCAGAGGGAACAAGGATTGTCCGCGACATCAGCACCGGAACGGCAAGTACACAGTTCGCGAGTCTGCAATTTCTCGCATCTGGCGACAAGCTCTATTTTGCGGTGACCGACGTCGTCAACGGGACGGAACTGTGGGTAAGCGACGGCACGGAGCGCGGCACGAGGTTGCTTAGTGATCATTTCCCAGGGCCGAAGGGCTCGGCTCCGACAGGCTTGACGGTGCTTGACGGTCGCGTCTACGTCGTCGCTACCGATAATGTCGTGGGGAGTGAACTCTATCGAGTTTGGCCGAACGAGCGGCTGGTACAGGCGAACCATCCGCCGACTCACGTCGTTACGGTTCCATCATCCCCAGTGGCGGCCAATCAAGGCCAGTTTCAAATTGCCGTGACGTCAATAAGCGATGGTGACGATGGAACTCAGGCGGTTCAGATTCGTGCGACAACGATCGATCTCGCGCTGATTGAAAACCTTTCCATCGAACAAACCGCGGCCGATTCAGCGAACATCCGTTTCGCGCCAAGGATGCGGCAAATTGGCGAGCGCCAGCGAAGTGGATCAATCGTATTGACGGTCTCCGAAGACACCGATGGAAATGGAATCTTCGGTGACAACGACGATCTCAGCTCACAGACCGTGATTCAGCTCGTCGTGGTTAACGAAGCGCCGTTTCGAAACGCGGAAACTCCATTTGACGTAAGTTCCGATAGTGCCATCACACCGATCGATGTCTTGCTCATTTTCAACCTAATCAATGAATTCGGACCAGTGACCTTAGAGGGAAGTTTGCCGTCGACCGCTCCTCAGCAATATTACGACACCAATGGTGACAACTTCGTGACCTCGCTCGACGCGCTGCTAATCATCAATTTTATCAATATGGCGCCCGCCAACGGAGAGACGCCGCCGTCCAGTCTCGCACTCTCGAGCGGTTCGTCGGCGGTACTCGATGCTAATGTGATCGACGCCGAGACGCGATCGACAGACGGCGAGCCTGTCGATTGGCGCACGGAGTATGTGCACGACATTGCCTATGCCGAGGCGGGATTTGTCGATTCGTTATCCAAAAAACGCCCACATTTCGAACTCTGAGTTGAATTAAAATAACCTTCACCGTTGTCGGGACATTGCTTAGGTTCAGGATACCGAGGAAGGGTTTATGAAGCCGCATCCAATGCAATCTTGTACGAGTTCGACCCCCAATACCGTCGCCGCAAAACGAAGAAACGACCGCGGTCGGAGCTTTCGTTTGGAGCATCCCTCCGCCGCTTGCGAAAGCAGCGCGGCTTGCGTCGCGAGGATTTCACTCCCGAGGTAACTCCTAAAACAATTGCTCGCATCGAACAGGGAAGGGTCAATAGGATTCAAAAAAAAACCTTGAAGGCCCTTGCCAAGCATCTCAAAGTAAATCCCGAGGAGATTTCCTCGTACTGACAAACATGTACCAAGCAAATCCAGGCACATTCACGTGCGGATGTCATCGTGCAACCTGTTGGTTTGAGAAGAATCCTCGCCTATCCGGTGACACTGCAGTGTGTGACAAGGTTTGTAGAATCGTGTCCAAGACGATATCAAGTTTTGTACCCACATCTTCAGCGAGAAACCGCAATACGAAATACCCATTCTTTTGTAACAAAGCATCTTTGCGGCGATCGCGTCGGTAAGCCTCTGCATTTGCCAGATGTTGCCCTCCGTCGAGTTCGATGACGAGACGTGCGCTGGTGCACAATAGGTCAACCTCCATCTTTCCCCAGCCGTCAAACGGAATCGACAGCTCGGCATTCAGACGAAACCGGCCTGCCGTCTCCGGTAACGTTTCAAGTCGCCGATAGAAAAACGCCTCGGTCGCACTTCGGGCCCGGTCGATCCCCTGGGAACTGGGTTCTACCTGCCGCGCCGCGTGAACAAAGAGCCTTGCCAGCGGCACGTCAACGCCATCACGAACGAGCCGGCGAACTGTGGCCGCATATTCGTTCTTCCACTCCGGATCCACTGGCAGTGAAACTTCAACCGGCCAACCAGGAACAGCGCTGCCCGGCAGCAAAACCTTGTAACCCACGGCTGCATAGCCTGCGCATCGCCGATCAAACATGCGCGAGAGCATCGGAACGTTCAGGTCGGCGTAATCATAGACGCGGACTTCAGTCTTGCCATCGTGTAGCCGATGCAACCGTCCAACGTACTGCGCGATCGTCCCCCGCCACGAAACCGGCAGCGTCAAAAAGAGCGTGTCCAATCGCGAATCATCGAATCCCTCGCCAATGTACCTCCCAGTTGCCAATAACACGCGTTCTTCATTGTCAGGGATCCTACCCAAGCGATCAGTCACTGCACGAGATTTGCTGAGTCCCGTGCCGCCATGCAGGACAATAACGTTCTGGACGCGCGATTCCAGTTCAGCCGCCAGGGTTTTGAGATGTTCCTTACGTTCGGTTAGCACCAGGGGCGAGCGGCCTCCTCGAACGCTCTGAACGACTTCGTCGCAAATTGTCCGATTGCGATCGACGTCTGCAATCAGTTCTTGATAGAGATTGTGAAACTGGGCCCGGCTATCAGGATCCGCTTCCGACACCGGGCGAAACGACGTAGGACGAACGTGAACCGTATGGTGAAACGGCCGATCGGTTGCCGCAGACTTCACATCGTTTTGATACCGCACCGGACCGCACTGCATGAAAATAATCGGCTGGTGCCCGTCCTTGCGCGTTACGGTTGCTGACAGTCCTGTGACAAACTTTGCCTTGGCACGCCGCGCAACCAGCTCAAAGCTTCGCGCGGACAAATGGTGGCATTCGTCAAAGATCACATGGCCATAATCGCCGATGCAGTCATTGACAACGTCCTTTCTCACCAGGCTTTGAATGATGGCGACATCCAGCTTGCCAGTCGCCCTCTTCTTTCCGCCACCGATTCGTCCTATGTCCTTCTTCGAAAGGCCAAGAAACGTCGATAACCGCTCGACCCACTGGTCCAGCAACTGCCGGCGATGCACGAGCACCAGCGCATTGACTCCGCGTTCGGCAATGAGCCAAGCGGCAATCACCGTCTTCCCGAAAGCCGTAGTCGCGGACAGCACCCCCGTGTCATGGGCCAGCATCTTGCGTCCGGCTGTCTGCTGCTCAGGACGCAATTGCCCCTGAAACGTCACGGCTAGCGGCTCTCCCGTGAAGCGTTCGTCTCGAATGTTCACCTCGATATGCAGATCGGAGAATAGGGCCTGCACCTCTTCGAGGCACCCGCGCGGCAAAGAAAAATGACGCGAGTGATCCTCCGCGCAGCCAATAATCCGCGGCTTGCCGTATGTCGGAAGCCGCATGGACTGCGCCTTGTAAAACTCCGGATTCTGAAACGCGGCTATTCGGAGCAGTCGATTGCGCAACGCAGGTAGCAACCCGGCCTTTTCCATGTAGATTTGGTCGCCAAGCGTCAGCTCAAGTCGCTTTGGGAAAGGACCGGCAATCTTAGGGGCCGTTCGTTCACGTGAAGGTGGTGCATTCCAGGGTTCGGAGTCGACTTCTTCTATTGGAACAATCCGGACGCCCACAACTCGTCCTCGTTGCCGCGCATTCTGAGCGATTTCTTCGACGGTCGTCCGCGCGATCCGCTTAACGGTGGAAAGAAAGCCCCATTGATCGGCATACGGCGCAAGCTGCCTATCGACAAAAACACTGTTGTCGCATTTCCTGGCTTCTCTCTGCAGAGGCAAAGCGATCAGGTTTCCGAATCCACCTCGCGGTAAAGTATCCTGATTGGGAAAGAAGCGATCATACGAGTCGAGCCCGATCTCCGGTCGTTGCTCCATCGTTTCGGTGAGAATGTGGGAACCAAGCGTTCGCGCCAGCGCGGCAGGGATCGGGATTTCGAAGAACATCCAAATGTGCCCACCATTACCGGATCGGGATCGTTCCAGCGCAGCGGGCAGATTGAGTTCTTCACATTTTGCGAGCACGGCGAGCGTGTCTTCCTGCCAGGAGGCCTTGTCAAAGTCAATGGCGAGGAAGAAGCAGGTTTCGTCCAGCAGCATCGGATAAACGCCTGCAACGAAATTGGCACCCCGATCGTCTCGCCCGGAAAGGTGCCATCGCATTACCTCGTCGGTAACGGGCAAGAATCGCTGATGCACGCAATCAGTACACTTAATGCGCGGTTTCTCGCAGATGCCTCGTAACCATTCATTCCCACAAGCCGGCGAGTACCCCGACTTTCCGGTTGTTCGACTTTCGAAGCGACGTGGATACACATCGTCCCGACCGCGAAAGAGCGACCGGAAAAGGGCGATCTTGGCTTCTGGTGGGGAGCGATGATCAACGGCCATGTGATCCACCACTATTTCTTTAATAGAAAGAGTGCACGACGGATCCTTCACCACTCTAGCAGACAAATTGTCTCGATTCGCCAGAAATAATACCCCTGGCGAGGCGCGTGTAGCTTGCGTACCTCGCGCCTCAATCCACGCGGCGGCGGCCGACGAAGAATGGAAAGGGGATGAAAGCACCCCACACACGAGAGAAAGGGATCCGTGTTCGATGAAAAGTCCCGTAAGAGTCGCTTTGTCCTGCGTTTTGATGCAGCCGGATTGAGACTAGCACGCAATCGTAAGGAGCGGTTGTCACTTTTTTCGGAAAGTCATGCGACCTGATCGATCACTACGAATATTCTCGACAACTACTTTGGAAGTTGCCACAAACGCAAAGTTTTGTCCCCTAGGCTGGCAAGAAGAGCGTGCTCACCGTCCGGCAGAAATACTGCATCTGTGGCCGACGACAATCCGACAAACGACCGCATTATCGTTCCGGTTTTGAGGTCCCACAATTCAGCCCTATTCGCCCCGGCGATGATGGCTCTATGTCCATCAGGTGAATAGGCAACCCCATGAACTCCCTCTGGAATGTTGCCGAAACGCAGATCCTGTTTACCGCTCGCCACCTCCCAAAGCCGGGCCGTCCCATCTCCATTGTACCCGCCCGATAAAACTCGTTTTCCGTCTGGCGAGAATGCCACAGCGCGCACCATTGCGATATGACCTTCAAACTTTTGCAATTCCTTACCTGAAGGAAGCTCCCATACTCGGACGGACTTGTCTTCGCCTCCTGCAGAGGCGAGCAATTTACCGTCCGAGGAGAAAGCTACTCCCATGATGCCATCGGTATGGCCCTCCAACTTAGCCAATTGCTCCCCGGTTTCCACATTCCAAAGGCGGATCGTTCGATCCCAACTGCCAGATGCGATTTGGTTGCCCTCTGGCGAGAAGACCGCACTGCAGACGTTGCCCTCGTGCCCCGTAAAACTTCGGATTTGAGTTCCACTCTCTAGATCCCAGAGAATCAACTGATGGTCATCACCGCCGGAAAGAGCCTGTCGCCCGTCGGGACTGAAGGCCACGGAATAGGTCTGTCCGACATGCCCAACCATTCGTTTCAATTCCTTGCCCGTCTCAAGCTGCAATAGTCGGACAGTTCCGTCGTTGCCTCCAGATAAAGCGAGGGAACCATTAGGGGACACCGCCACGCGGATGGCACCTTGATCACCTGTGTTTAACCGGCGAATCTCTCGAACCCTGATGGGTAACGTCCAGAAATGCACAGCGTGCGATTGATCATCATCGCTGGACGGCATGCGAATCGAGCTGTCGGGGGCCACACCCGGAATTTCAAACTGATGCGAAACAAAGCGTGAGCCAGGCTTCATTCTGTCAATTTGGGGTAATAACTTTTCAAGTTGAGCCGGATGGAGAAAAACCATAACGACGTCGGCCTTGCTCAGATCGGCAGTAAAGAGATCTTTGTGCTCGAAGGTCACTAGTTCCGAAACATTTGCTTCCATTGCCTTCATGCGCGACGTTTCGACCAACTGCTTGTCGATTTCATACCCAACAGCTTGGCAGCCGTATTTCTTGGCAGCGGTGATTACCATTCGCCCGTCGCCGCTACCGAGGTCGTACACCGTGTCAGTCGGTTTTACTTCCGCCAATTCCAACATCTTTTCGACGATGTCCTGCGGCGTGGGGACAAAGACTGAGCGGAGGATGCGCTCACGGTGCCCCTTGGCCAATTCTGCTGGAGGGGCGGCAAGTTCGATGCTGAGCGGTTCGGCCGATGGCCCCGTAAGCGCCGCCTGGCCTACGTCGTAGCAGAACAATTCGTCGTCCTCACGAATATAAAGACGCCTACCGGCGATCACGGGCGTTGTCGTACCCCTGGAATTTGGATGATTTGGAAGGGACCAATCTGCCTTCACCATGGGTTCAGAAAGTGCATCTTCGATCAGTTTGACACGACCGTCGGAATCATGGACATAGAACTTGCCGTCCGCATGCGTCATTGCGGACATTGGACCTAGACGCTTCTGCCAGATTATGGCGCCGTTCTTCCAGTCATGGCACGAAAACACGCCACTACCGGAATCGTATAAACGGTCCTTCACGATAACAGTATCGTCTTGGTAGCGAGCCAAGTGGTTCGTCTTGACGTGATACACTTCCTTGACGATGAACGCATTATTGGCTTGGCTCACGTCCAACCGCGTAATCCCCATTCCAGACGCGTTGATGGCAATAATGGAGTCCTCGCGGACGAGCGGAGTATGAGGAAGGCTGGAATGGTCCAGGATGTCGTGACGCCAAAGAAGCTTGCCCTCATCCAACGAAACTCCCACTAGCGTCTTTCCCAGAAACGTCACGAACTGCCGCTGGCCTGCGAGCGTTGCCAAGATTCCATTGCTGTAGGAAGCACTACCGCTGTCAGGCACGGCACAACGCCAGCGTAGATCGCCGGTTTTTTTGTCTAGCGCGACGATCGACGATTTCGACCCACCGGGAGTACAGATGAGGTTATCTCCTTCTACCAACGGGCAGTCCGAGAAGCCAAACAATGCCCGTTCCCCAGCGAAGTTCGTCGGGTAATTCTTCCGCCAGAGTTCCTTGCCGTCGATAGTTTGCAGGCATACCAGTTCGCCCGCCACGGACACGGCGTAAAGGCGATCGCCATCGACGGTCACAGGACGCTGCGTCAACCAGCGCATGAGCGGATGCTGTCGCTCAGCGGTTCCTAGAACGGTAGTCCAAAGATGCTCGCCCGTCCGCTCATCGAGCGCGCGTATGTACTCGGTGGCTTCGTATTGACTAGTGGCAAAGATCCTCCCATCGGCCAGAGATACCGGTGATATTCCCTCGCCCAAGCCCTGGAGCTGCCAGAGGAGCGGTGGACCAGTGGCTGGCCAGTCCGACGCCAGGGCGCTATCCGTGGATATGTTATCCCGATTTGGCCCGCGCCATTGGGGCCAGTGTCCAGACTTCGCTGGCTCCTTCGTGCGTGAACCTAAAGGCGTCTCTGTCGGTTGTTTGTCTTGAATAGCAAACAACTGACTCTTGTTTGCCACAAAAAGTACGCCGTTGGCAAATACAGGCGATGAGTAAATCGA
>JANNPR010000495.1:0-4485 GCA_031400345.1 Planctomycetota bacterium
GAAACATGTGCGCCGTCAGCAGGTGCTGATTCCGGGGTTGGTGTTCTTGCTGGTGTTTGCCCAAGTGATTCTCAGTATTCTCACCGCCAAACTTGAGCACAAGCCGCTCATCAGCATGTTGCACTTGAGTGTCGGCTTCAGCATTCTCGGTCTGCTGTGGTGGATCGTGTTGCGCGAGCAGCGTTTTTGGCGGCCGGTGACCGCCGCCCCGGCGGCGGTATTGCGTGGCCTGCGACCACGTGCCTTGGCCGCGTTGATCCTCGTGATCATACAAGTCGCGCTCGGTGCTTGGATGAGCACCAACTACGCGGCGCTTGCCTGTCCGGATTTTCCCGCTTGCCAAGGCACGTTCTGGCCGGCGATGAACGTCATCGAAGGGTTTACGCTGTGGCGCGATATCGGCCTGCAGTACGAAGGAGTGCTTTTGAATCTTGAGGCGGTCACCGCCATCCACATGGCGCATCGCATCGGCGCCCTCATAACCCTCTTGTACGTCGGATGGCTGGCCTTGCATACCATACGTGTCGGTGCCCGCGACCATTTGTGCCGCTACGGTTTATTGGTATTGGTGCTGCTGCTCGCGCAGATCACCCTCGGCATTATCACGGTGCTCACGCATCTGCCAGTGGCGATAGTGGTGGCGCATCACACCCTGGCCGCGCTCCTGATGTTAAGCCTGATTACTTTTAACCACGCGTTACGTCCGCGCCCCTGACCGGAACCGAAGCCATGTGTTGCGGATGTTGCGTTACTTTCGTTTGTTCGAAATCGGCCGCAAGCAAGACGGATCACCTTTAACGCTTCCCCAGCACCTGCTCGAAGCCGAAAGAATTGCCCTGGCAATTTAGGCATGTCGTTCCGACAATAGACCTTCTGTGGCTGGAGTCTGGAGTCCCTATCACGGATCTGCCTCGTTTTCATGACAGGCCCCCTTTTAATGCCATACGAGGACCACGGCTATGCGCCGCCGAGTTGTAGTCACTGGAGTAGGCTGTATCAATCCTTTAGGGCACGATGTGGAGACCGTTTGGAAATGCCTGAAGGAGAGCAAATCTGGAGTTGGGTACACCTCGATCTTCGATGCCAAACTGTTCCCCACTAAAATCTCTGCTGAAGTCAAAGGCTGGGACATTGCGTCGGCCGGTCTAGATGCACAAGCATGGAAAAAGCGGGGCCGGCATACGCGATTCGCCGCCGGGGCCGCTCGGCAAGCTGTCGATAATTCGGGCGTATTAGATTCCTCGTTGAATCCCACTCGATTCGGCGTTTATCTTGGCGCGGGGGAAGGAAACCAGGATTTTTTTTCGTTTACGCGCATGATATTGGCCGCGCTCACGGGTGATAAAATTGATTTGGCGAAGTTCACGAAGGCTGGTCTCGAAACTCTGGACGCCATGACAGAAATGGAGCAGGAGCCTAACATTCCGGCCGGTGTCTTGGCCGCCATGTTTAATGCTCAAGGACCCAATGTGAATTGTTTGACCGCCTGTGCCGCCAGTAGCCAGGCAATCGGTGAAGCAACGGAAATCATTCGTCGAGGCGACGCGGACGTAATGCTATCCGGCGGTGCGCATAGCATGATTCATCCCTTTGGGGTCACCGGATTCAACTTGCTCACGGCGCTGTCAACCAATAACGCTGAACCTACGAAAGCATCTCGTCCCTTCGATCGCCTTCGGGACGGGTTCGTACTGGGAGAAGGCGCTGGAATGGTCGTCTTAGAAGAACTCGAATACGCGCAGCGTCGGGGAGCTCACATTTACGGCGAGATCTTAGGTTACGGGTCGACGGCCGATGCTTACCGTATAACCGACATCCACCCTCAAGGGAGAGGAGCGATCGCCTGCATGCGCATGGCGATTCGCGATGCGGGACTCAATCCGTCCGACGTTCATTATGTCAATGCCCACGGCACCAGCACCACCGTCAACGACAAAGTGGAAACGCTCGCTTGTAAGACCGTCTTCGGCGAAATCGCGAAGCAGGTGCCTGTCTCGAGTACGAAGAGCATGATGGGACACTTGATTGCCGCTGCCGGCGTGACGGAACTGATCGTTTGTCTGATGGCGATTCGTGACAACGTATTGCCCCCTACCATTAATTACGAGCACCCTGATCCGGACTGCGACCTGGACTACGTGCCCAACGTGGCTAGACAACAACGCTGTGACGTTGCCTTGAACAACAGCTTCGGTTTTGGCGGGCAAAATGTAACTCTGGCTGTTGGCCGCCTCACGGACAAGTAACGCTGTGGATCTCCCCGGCTTCTTGCTCATGACCAATCGTCGGCTAATGGCGCTTCCGTGCGCAAGCTACAATGTCTTCAGTCCGACGACTGCGCTGCCCCAAACCCGTGGTCAAATTGCCGTCTAAGGATTTCATTAGGCCATATGCCGACGATGAGCCAGGGAAATGACTGGGTTTTCAATCATGGCACGTGATTTGACCGATGAACCGAAAGGATCGGCGATGTTTCGAACGAAATTGCTGATCGGTGTACTTTTGCCGTGCTTATTGCTTGGGATGAATTCCCCATTCGCGTCAGCGCAGGAGCTGACCGATGCGGCGGTTCGCGAGTCGATAAGTCGAGGGACCGCATTCCTCAAAAAATGGCAGGATCCGACCGACGGTAGCTGGAAGGACCACCCCGGTCAGCCCGGTGGCCTGACGGCGTTGGTAACTCTGGCGCTAATCAACGGGGGAGTCGACAAAAAAGATCCCAGCATACAAAGCGCATTGAACTACCTTCGCAGTCTTGGCAATCCGAAATCGACTTACGCTACTGCCCTCCAAACGATGGTGTTCTGCGCCGCGGAACCCGACAAAGACAAATTAGCGATCGCCAAGAATGTTCAATGGTTGGAGGGGGCACAGATCAAGGACGGCAATTGGGAAGGGGCCTGGTCGTATCATGAAGGCAAACCGCCTGGAGACAATTCCAACTCACAATTCGCCTTGATGGCTCTTTATGAATCTCAGCTAGTGGGTGTTTCCGTGTCGGATGCAACTTGGCGGCGAACTCTGGCTTACTGGCAGCGGATGCAGAAACCCGATGGATCTTGGAGCTACCGCGCGGATGAAAACGATATACGCGGAAGCATGGTCTGTGCGGGGATTGCTTCGTGCATTATCGCGGCAGGTCGACTTGGAGGCGGGGATGCAGAGGTCAACAACGGCTCGATTGAGTGTTGCCTCCCGCACACGGACGATGATCATGTTGCTAAGGCCTTTCATTGGCTGGGCTCTAAGTTCTCCGTGAATTTTCACCCAGGTCTGCGAGGTGATCTGACCTGGCATTATTACTACCTCTATGGACTTGAACGCGTTGGCCGCCTCTCGGGCAATCGTTTCATTGGCGAACATGACTGGTTTCGCGAAGGTGCACAGTTTCTCGTGCAGCAACAAGAAACCTTGGAAGGATTTTGGGAGGGAAAAGCACCTTTCGAATCCAACAAAATGATTGCCACGTCGTTTGCGGTTTTATTTCTCTCGAAGGGGCGTCGGCCAGTAGTCATGTCGAAGCTCAATCTGCGTGAGGGAGGCAATTGGGATTTGCATCGGAGCGCCGTGCGCAACTTGACCTGGCGAATCGAAAAACGCTGGAAACGAGATCTTTCCTGGCAGACCGTGGAAATGGACCGAGCCAGCGTGCCAGACTTGTTGGAAGCACCGGTGTTGTTCTTGAGTGGCAAGGATGCAATCGTACTTAATGCCGATGAACGCGGACGCTTGCGAGATTATGTTCAACGGGGCGGCTTCATATTCGCCGAAGCCGCATGCGACGGCCAGGAATTCGATCGAGCTTTCCGCCAGCTGATGAAAGACTTGTTTCCCGAAAGCCCCTTGCGATTGTTGCCTCCAGATCATGCCGTGTGGTTTGCGGAACAGCCTGTCAACTCGGATTACTTACGCCCACTGTACGGCGTGGACGCGTGTTGTCGAACGAGCGTGGTGTATTGTCCGCAAAACCTCTCCTGCTTCTGGGAACTTTATCAAGACGGTCGCGATTTAGGGTACCCCAAGACGGTACGCGATGAAATTGAAGCCTGTGTTCGCATCGGCGAAAACGTGGTGACCTACGCGACAAATCGAGAGCTTAAAGAGAAGCTCGATCGTCCCAAGCTGGCGGCACGAGATGCCGCTTCGACCGAGATTGCTCGTGGGACACTATATGTCGCAAAGCTAAGCTACGGCGGTGGTGGCGATGAAGCCCCCAACGCGCTCAGCAATCTGTTAGAAATCGCAAGAGAGCAAGCACAGCTCCGCATCAGCACCGAGAAGCGACTATTGCCCGCAACCGACAACGACCTCGTCGATTACCCCATTCTGTTCATGCACGGGCGCCGCGGTTTTCGACTAAGTGCCGCCCAAAGTGCCGCTTCGTCTAGCGACATGCGTTGGGGAAAGTTTAGCCCTGGTTGTTTGCCCAGAGGGAGATGTCTTTGGTGATGCGCCGAATGGGCCATGCCAAATCGGAGTTTCAAC
>JANNPR010000524.1:0-4172 GCA_031400345.1 Planctomycetota bacterium
CGCCTGTTTGGACGGGCAAGAGTGCCCATCCTACAGGCAGACTTACGCAACTGGCGCCACGTCCACCGAAACCTGCATGGAGTGATTTCCGTCGCCGAGAAACAGTCCCTTAATCGGACAAACGTCGGTATAGTCGCGGCCCCAGGCCAGCGTGACATGTCGCAGCTTCGGCATTTCATTGTTGGTCGGATCAAAGTCCAACCAGCCATGATTGGGAAAATAGACTGAAATCCAGGCGTGCGAAGCATCCGCACCGATTAGCCGTGGCTGGCCGGCTGGCGGGTCCGTCAGCAAATAACCACTGACATATCGTGACGGCAATCGCATCGCGCGCAGACAGGTAATTTGCAAATGAGCGAAATCCTGACAGACGCCGCGCCGCTTCCGGAAAACTTCTTCGGTTGGCGTGGTCACACAGGTTGCGTCTGGCGCGTATTTGAACTCGCGATAAATTCTCCCTGTAAGATCCAACACGGCTGCCAACAAGGGCCTTCCGGGCGAAAACGATTTAGCGGCGTATTCGGCGGCTTCCCCTGAACGTTGCACAACGGGCGAATCGAAGGTGAATTGGACCGCCGCCCGCGAATCAAAATCAGCGCCGCTCGCAACCTGGTCACGGACCGACTCCCAGGAAGCCGTCTCACTCGCGGATGGATATCGGGGTTCATCCACAAACACGACGCTCCGAGCCGTCACCGAGAGCTGTCGGTGCCCTTCTTCCAATGTGAAGTAGGTGACCTGATTGCCAAAATAGTCCGTCCACGATTCTTGAGCTCTGGGAGCCGGATTGATAATCAGTTGTTGATACTCACAACGCTGTCGCGCGAATGTCCGGGGGCTTAAGTGTGCTTGGTTGTGACCGAGCACGACCGGTTCACCATAGTAATAGCGCGTGGCATGAGTGACCGAGTATTTCATGGCGCATTAACATCCATAAGTGAAGTCAGGACGCCCAGCTTCCGTGAAGGCCCAGTGTGAATCAAATAAATGTGCGTAATCCGTTCGGCGAGCCGCCTTAGATGCTCACTGAGTTGCTCCAACAACTGGTCCAGTTTGTCTCGTACTCCGGCTGAGTCAGCTTCGCATAAGGCCTCGACATCGGTCAATCGCAGCGCAGCCTGGGCCGCTTGCATAATCTTTTCTTCCGGGTGATACAGTGAATCGTCAACGTCCCGAGGGAGATTTTCGACGTGCTCGGACAGCGCGTTAAGTTGGAACCCGACAGCGCGCGGATTTGTCTCGTCGACAAGCAGTAGGTCCAACACGGGAGCCAATTGCAGGCTCGTCAGATAACGGTAGCGGTACGTCATCGAACTATCGGCGATTTCCAAAACGGCTTCCAATACAGGAACGAGTTCTGCTCGCTGGTTCACCAGCGTACGTTGCACGACACATAGTGTTTGTAGCGCTCGCTCAATGCGCCGACCCATGTCTAAGAATCGCCATCCCGGACCACGCGTCATGCTTTCCGTAGCCAGTCCGCCGAACGCGGAAAGCAAGGTTAGCATCTGATTCAATAGGAATAAGACTTCGCCCAGACCGGGCACGTTCTTATCACCTGGGTTAAGCGTGTCCAGATTCAGTTGATTTACGATCCGCCAACAGTCTACGGATATACGGTCCCGCACGATGGACGCCGTACGCCGCAACGACCCGAAGGTTTTGTGCAAACCGTAAGAAAGCTGTGGATCGAAGATGAATGAAATCACCTCGCTGCGGAGCTTCGCCAACACATCGCTCAGGTCTGGGGAGGGAACTTCGTTCGTGTCCGATGGCTCATCCCGCATGGCGTCGACGAGCACCAGCAATTCCGGCAAACCCGCTGGGTCCAGCTCATTGGTTAACCTCACGACAGCACTACGCAGGTGCCGGACCATGCACTCCGCTCGTTCCACATGTCGGCCGAGCCACAACAGGTTGTCGGCCACACGGCTCGGTAAATCGTTGGTGCTACGCCGCAACTCCACGGCGGTCGCTGGCGGTCGCAATAAAGTAATAGTGGATACAGGCCGGTCCGAAAGGACCCACACATCCTTGCTGCGTTCTCCTTCCGCTAACGAGGCACCGAGCTGGTCGGCGGATGGCGACACCCGCGACAGCCCACCCGGCATCACGCGATACCCATCCCGAGCTGCCACCGCGAAAGTTCGTAATCCGACGTGCCAGGGTTGGAAAGTGCCATTATTCCAAACCGGCGACGTGGAACGGATGATGCGAGACTGCGCCACGTACATGCCCGGTCGGTGCCGAATCTCGTCGAGCAGACTTGCCCTAGCCTTGTCGTTTAGCGTCCAACCTAGTGTTGGGGCCGCGGAACGATGTGAAAACGCGGGCCGCACCAGCAACTCCTCCAAATGTGTTTCCACGTATCGCAGATCTTCCTGCCGTCCGCACCACCATGTGGGCACCGATGGAAGCAGCAAATCTTCGTCTAACAAGAATCGGCACACATCGGGAAGAAAGGCCAGCAACGCCGGCGCTTCCAAAAATCCGCTGCCCAAAGCATTCGCCACCGCGACTTGCCCACTACGTGCGGCTTGCACGAGCCCGGGCGGTCCGATGACGGAATCGCCTCGCAACTCGAGCGGATCGCAATCATCGTCCGGAATGCGTCTCAGGATCACATCCACCGGCAGCAACCCACCCAGCGTTTTCAAGAATACTTGCGTACCTCGCACGGTCAGGTCACCACCTTCGACTAACGTATAACCTAGATATCGAGCGAGATACGTATCTTCGAAATAAGTCGAGCTTTGCGGTCCGGGTGACAACAGCACGACACGCGGGTTGTCTTTGTTACGCGTCGCTAGCCGCTGCATCGTTTCGCGTAAGGTGATAAAGAACGAGGCCAGCCGTTCCACATGCAGACTTTGAAAATCGGCCGGAAGCGTTCGCGAAATGACAATACGGTTCTCGACCGCATAGCCAGCACCGGACGGTCCCTGCGAACGATCTGCTAGAACCACCCATTGGCCATTGGGTTGTCGAGCTAAGTGGCAAGCGTGCAAGTGCAAATATAAATCGTCGGGAACGTGCAAGGCATGGCAAGGCCGCAGAAAACCGGACGGACCGAATACCAGTTTCGGGGGCAACACGCCCTGAGTTAACAGCTCTTGCGGCCCATACAGATCGCACAAGATCCTATTGAGCAACGTGACTCGCTGAGTTAACGCAGTGGATAGTTGCTGCCACTCGGCCGATCCAAACAGAAGCGGAAGCGGGTCGAGCTCCCAAGGGCGCGCCGGGCCCTCCGGAGCACCATAGATATTGTACGTAACACCATTCTCGCGAAGCAGCAGGCGTGCCTGGTCAGCTCTTTGTGCCCAACCCTGCGCGCCAAGATCCTCCAAGCCGGCCGCAAATCGCTGCCACGGCGCACGCAACGTACCATCCGACGTGGCTAGTTCATCGTAAACGTTTGTGGGTGGTTGGTAGCCGGCAAACAGTCCACCTGCAGGTTGGGCACCTACCGTTCCGGTCACATGATTCATCGTGTTGTCCAGAATTCCATCACGGCCCGCCAACAAATAAGTTGCTGCTGTAGTGCGTCAACAAAGTAGTGTGCCAGGCAGCCGCCGGCTTACGGTTGGATATTCAATAAATGTCTTTCGGCGGCAAGCCAGTGCAGGAGCAAATCGAGGATTGAGTTAAGCTAGACCAATAATGTCCCGTGTTTATCCTGCCGCCCGGCGGGCGGCACCTACTCAGTTGTCGCTTCAGTCACTGGCTTGCCGCTGTAATCGCGTTAATCTACCGCCAAGCCCACTCCAGCGGCTGCCGGTGGCACACGTTGGAAGGGGCGCGACTTCCGTGACGAATCAAACATTCAGCGTCGCTCGCTCGATCGGACGCCTCAAATCTAAGGTCAGTGGGTAATCGGGATTGTGTTCTGGAGCTGGAATGGAAAGCGCACCTGGACTATGGCCAGTGGCAAAAAACCGTGCCGCCCTTCGACTTTCGGCCGAGTATGAATTCACTGGGAATGTTTCGAAGCTGAGTCCGCCAGGATGAGCAACATGCCAGGTACATCCACCAATCGAGCGTTTGTTCCAGCCGTCGATCAGGTCGAATACAAGCGGACTGTGAACACCGATCGTGGGATGCAGGCAGCTTGCGGGTTGCCAAGCTCGGAATCGTACGCCCGCCACGAACTCACCGGGTGTCCGGCCGCC
>JANNPR010000562.1:0-3193 GCA_031400345.1 Planctomycetota bacterium
CCCAGAACGTCGTCTCGGCTTGCACTGCAGGACTCAAATAAGTGACTGCAGCAAACACAACCAATGCAAAGTGCCAGCGCCTCATAGATTTGCCTCCCTGCAACTCTATAGCCACGAATATACTTGGCTAACGGCTTACGAAGTCCCTTGTCGTTAAGTATCGGCGTTCCGTACCGACGGCATGAAGATTACGAGGGATGATGCCGCTGGCTTTACCCAGCTTATCCGCCGCCGCTCATCATGGGGAACATCTGCCGAACCATTGTGATCGCGGCAGGTCCCACTAACACCACGAAGATTCCAGGAAAGATGAAGAGAACGAGAGGAAAAATTAGCTTCACCGCTGTTTTGGCAGCCTTCTCTTCCGCGATCTGCCGGCGCCGCGTCCGCATCGAGTCGCTTTGAACTCGCAAAGCTTGAGCGATACTTGACCCAAACTTGTCAGCTTGAATCAGGATTGCTGACAGGGCACGTAGATCGTCCACTCCACTCCGGGTGCCCAAGTCTTGGAGCACCTGGGCGCGAGTTCTACCCATTTGAAGCTGCATATTGCACAGACTGAACTCGCCCGAGATCAGCCGATGGGATTTTTTCATTTCTTCGGAAACTTTGCGCATGGCTTGGTCCAGGCCAAGGCCTGCCTCGACGCAGACCACCATGAGGTCGAGAGCGTCAGGTAGTCCCAAGAAAATAGCTTCCTTGCGCTTCATCGCCAGGAACATCACTATCATATCGGGTAAATAAAACAGGCCACCGGCTACACCGACCGTGCGAAACAGTGTTTGCTGACTGATTCCGTTCACCATCAACATCGAGCCGCCTGCTAGAAAGGCGCCGATAATCAACCCCAGAAACTTGAGGCTCAAGAACATGGCGGGCGCTCCTTCGCTCCTGAAGCCGGCTACCACGAGCTTTAGTTTCAACTTGCCGATGTCGTTCTCATTCTTTGGCTGTAGCGCCTTGGAAAATGCTGGTGTCGCTTTTCCCAACACCTTGGCGACCGTATCTCCGCGACCT
Organism: Planctomycetota bacterium; assembly: GCA_031400345.1. Classification (GTDB taxonomy): domain Bacteria; phylum Planctomycetota; class Planctomycetia; order Pirellulales; family Pirellulaceae; genus JANNPR01. Next base: position 1,018 of record JANNPR010000562.1, read on the forward strand.
AAAGCTGCTTCCTCTCGTTTGCGCCGAACCGCGGGATTGCGAAACTCATCTAGCCGTTCATCGGTGCGATTTTTGGAACCGAAGAACCAACCCTGCGCGAGCCAAAACATGGCGAAAATCGCGCCGAAGGCAGCAAGCGGAGCTATTAAGGAGACGCTAAACGCTAGTCCCAGAATCATGGCATTACACTTTAATGTTGACGATTTTTTTGATGACGAGGGCACCGAATAGTTGCATGATGATTGCCCCGACCAACATTTGCTGGCCCATGGGATCCGTGAACAGCATGAGCACGTAGTTCCGGTTCATATGGTACATCACCAGGAATAGCACGGGGGGCAGTGCCAGGAGCACGATACCCGACAAGCGACCTTCCCCCGTAAGTGCCTGGATCTGACCCCAAATCTTGAACCGTTCGCGAACCAAGTGGCCAATCTTATCGAGTATTTCGGCCAAGTCACCACCGGTTTGCCGCTGCAGGATTACCGCCGTCGCGAAAAATCGCAGATCCAGGTTGGGTACCCGCATGGTCATGCTATCGAGAGCTACTTCCAAGGGTATACCGAGATTCTGTTCTTCATAACAACGGCAGAATTCCTTACGGATGGGATCCGCCATTTCGTCGGCGACTAAACTGATGCCGGCACCTAAGCTATGCCCCGCTCGCAGGGCTCGGCTAATTAATTCCAGCGCCTCGGGAAGCTGCTTCCCAAATTTCTTAATGCGACGCTTGCGAAGGAACATGACCACCAGCAAGGGCAACATGCCGCCGAAGATCGCAGCGGCAGGGGCGATGTATTTCGATATCGGCGCAGCCATGCAGATCAGGAATGCGGCACCTGCCGAACCGGCACTGACCAGCAAGAATCGGGTGGGAGTCAACCCTAAATCGGCTTGCGCCAAGAGCTGCTCGAGATTTCCAAATCGCGAGAAGAAATCGACAAACGGGTTGCTAACTTCATTGAGCGGGGACATTAAGATGCTAGTCGATTCCTGCGCCTTTTTCGCCGCTGAGCTGGCCGGCGTGGCCGTAAACATGTCGAGACGGTCTTCGACTTGTGTGGTAGCTCCACCGGAGAGCATCACGATGACAGCTCCGGCCAAAGCTGCGGCACACACAAACGCTGCGATGATGATCAATGTCAGGGTCATGAGCCTATTCCATGATTAGTCTTGCAACATGGTTCGTTGGCGGAAGGCGCTGGCAGGCAAGCGAATTCCGGCTTGCTCTAGGCGATCCATGAATTTGGGTCGAATCCCGGTGGATTCAAAGTGACCACGCGCTCGCCCAGATTCTTCTATGCCTTGTTGTGCGTAACGATTGATGTCTTGCATCACGTCCGTGTCTTGTTCCATGCCGCAAATCTCGGTGATATGAGTCACCCGCCGCGAGCCACCCTGCAATCGGGACGCTTGCACGATCAAGTGCACGGCACTGGCAATCTGTTGGCGCATGGCCTTAATGGGCATATCGAAGCCGGACATCATGATCATGGTTTCTATGCGCGCGACGCCATCACGGGGTGTATTCGCATGGATGGTAGTCAAAGAACCGTCGTGACCTGTGTTCATGGCTTGCAACATGTCCAAAGTTTCCGGTCCGCGGCACTCGCCGATGATGATCCGTTCGGGTCGCATGCGCAACGCGTTGCGGACTAAATCCGTGGCGGTAATTGCTCCCTTTCCCTCGATATTCGCCGGTCGAGTTTCCAAGCGCACGACGTGATCCTGTTGCAGCTGCAGTTCGGCAGCATCTTCGATCGTCACGATACGGTCGTGGTTCGGAATGAAGCTGGACAGCGTGTTCAAGAGAGTCGTTTTTCCGGAGCCCGTTCCTCCACAAATGATCATGTTCAAACGGGCTTTGATGGCACCTTCTAAGAGCATCACCATCTCGGGAGTAAACGCCTTGTAGTTCAACAGGTCTTCCAGCTTCAGCGGATTGGCGCCAAAGCGGCGAATGGAAACGGCTGGCCCGTCCAGTGCCAAAGGAGGAATGATCGCGTTGACTCGCGAACCGTCGGCAAGGCGAGCGTCGACCATGGGACAGACTTCGTCCACCCGCCGGCCCACCCGTGACACGATGCGATCTATGATCTGCAGCAAATGCCCGTTGTCTCGAAACTCGACGAGGGTCTTTTCAAGCTTGCCTCGCCGTTCCACATAGACCTGTTTG
>JANNPR010000572.1:0-2885 GCA_031400345.1 Planctomycetota bacterium
CAAAGTCGCAATGTCACCTTCGTACCGCAACCGCCCCTTGTGAATGATCCCCACTCGATCCGCCACTCGCTCGACTTCGCAGGCCGCCGGATCGGCGTAAAAGAGAAACGTCATATCGGCTACGTTTCGCAGGAGCAGTACTTTTACTCGTGGATGACATGTCGCGGGCTAGGCCGCTTTGTCCGCGGGTTTTACCCGACTTGGGACGACACCGAATTCGCGAGACTGCTCGACTGGCTCGATCTGCCGCCCGATCGCAAAGTTGCGCATCTCTCCGGTGGGATGAAGGTGAAACTGGCACTTGCTTTAGTGTTAGCCCATCGCCCACCGCTACTGATCCTGGACGAACCAACGTCGGGTCTGGACCCGGTTGCCCGTCGAGAATTTCTTGAAATCATCCAGCGCCAGGCACGCGACCACCGGCGGACGACGTTCTTTTCGTCCCACTTGGTCGACGAAGTCGAGCGAGTGGCGGATCGAGTGGGGATCATTCACAAGGGGCGGTTGCGGTACGAAGGTGACATTGCGACTTTGCAGGCGTCGGTGCGCGAAGTGAATTGCAGCGCGGCCCCGTTGCCTGCGGTGCTCGCCGTGCCGGAGTCCGGATCACGATCCGAGAAGTCCGACCCCTTAGTCGCCCGCCGCGCCTTGGCGCAGCATGTCCAGCACCACGGCTACACCGTTCTTCGCGACGGGTTCGCCGCAGACCAGGGACTCGTCCTTTCGGCGCCGCCCGCAGTCTGGGAGCAAGGACTGTTCCCGCCGGAAGCCATTCGCCGCCTGTCGTTGGAAGACATCTTCATCGCCATCGCCACCGAGGTCGCATTTCTGCCATGATCCGCTCGCTCATTGGAAAGGAACTCGGCGAACACCTGCCGGTGTTGGTCCTGCTTTTCGTCCTGGCTGGACTGGGTTGTCCGCTGCTCTACGGGATCGTGCGCGCTTACGACATGGGAAGCTCGCTGGATACGTTACGTTGGTTCCTGCTCGCGTTCGTGACCCTCTCGGCTGTGATTCTGAGCCAGCGGCTGGTAGCACACGAGTATCGATCCAAGACCCAGTTATTTCTCGAGGCACTTCCCGTCTCGCGTGCCTTAATGGTGGCGGTCAAATATCTATTTGGGCTGGTCCTGCTCATGGCGTTGGTCGCTGCTGCATTTGGCATGCTGCTGTTGATTGGGCTGCCGGGAGAATCACTCTCGGCTAAGTTCGTTACTATGCTGGCAATCCGAGCATCGGCGTTCTCGCTGTGCATCTACACGTCTCTTTTTGCGAGCGGCTTTCTGGGGCGGTATCGCATAACGATTTTTGTGGTGATGTTCATTGGCGCAACATACCTCAATAGCCAGACCCAATTCGAAATCAGACGCTTTGGTCCATTCGCCCTGGTTGACGAGCGATTCGCTTACGAACGTGACGAATGGCCCGTTAAACCGCTCGTCGTTACCGGGGCTATGACCGCAGTGGCATTGCTGCTTACTGCGGGCCTGGCGTTGGTAAGGGAAGGATCAGCCGCCGCGATGTTGGCGGAACGCATGTCGCACCGCGAAAAGCTGTTCGTAACGATCCTGGTGTTCTTCTTCTTGTTTACTTTGTCCACCTACGACAGCAAGGCGCGCAACAAGCCCTTCGATCTATTGGAATCCGTGGTTGAACAGCGCGACGGCGTGACGGTCAAGGTATCGATTTTTGCCACGGACAACGAAGTGTCGCGTGAATTGGCGCAGGTGGTCGCGTCCGATCTCTTTGAATTGCGGCAGTACCTGAAACTGCCGCGCTTGCCCCCCGTATTCATCGTCGGGCGTCGGGATCTCGACGCCGATCTCTTTGAATGGCGGCCGCTGCTGGAATCGGAAGGTGTGCTCGGACGCGCCAACTTCGCTGCTCCTGACTTTGATATTCAACGCTTTCTGTCAGAGCTTGTGCCCCACCTTCTGTCCGTCGCCAGTGACGGCCGCGTGGAACGGGAACCCAATCGCTGGGTGCTGGACGGCTTCGGGCCGCGGTGGGGTTACCGGGACCGGACCGAATCGTCGAGCCGTGATTCCAGTGGCGACTCCGAGAGGGATGCATCTGTTCGGACTGAGGCGACCGGCGGGGACTCCACCAATTCAGGCGACGCTGGATCCACGAATGCCAACACTGCCAATCGCCGAGCCACCTCGCCGGACCGCGTTCTCGCGTTGCGAGCTGCTTACGGCTCGGCTAAATTTCGTCCCGAAACCGACGAGGCCGAATGGCTGCGCTTTCGCGAGCGGGTCGGGGACAATGTCGCCAACGCAGTGGCTTGGTCGGGTTTGGAAGCGCTGGCGCAGTCGCGAGGCGAAGTGGCGTGCCAGCGGTTTCTTACGACCGCGCTGCGCCTTGATGTACCGCATGATGTGCGGGGCGGTCTCTACGAGTGGCGACATCCCCTCCGGGAAATCCTGTTGCGCGAAGCGACAATTGGCGCTGACGAGTTCTGGTTCGCCTGGTCCGAGCACCTGAAACGTTTACGCCGGGAATTTACCGACGACCTGTCGCTTCTTTCCCGTGTTGACGTCGACGTGCACTTCGAGACTGCGTCGCGCGGCACCGCGCGCGTCGCGTTTGATGCGCGCATCGAACCGCCGCCGCATGGCGATCATTACACGCTCATTTTTGCCAGATTGAAGCGATTCGACGTCGAAGTGCCACGGGAGGACTGGCAACGCGAGGAATTCGACTACAAGATGTCATCGCGCGGGACGCTCGCCGAGACGTTTCCCCGTGGCACTCGTCTTATGACCGCATTGGCGGTGCAAGTGGACGAACTGGACTGTGAGGTGATTTCCGGTTGGCGACGATGGGAGGTGCCATGATGGGCGGGTTATGCCGCAAGGAAATGAGGTCGCTTTTGCCGTTCG
>JANNPR010000606.1:0-1519 GCA_031400345.1 Planctomycetota bacterium
AATTATCAACAATGACCCGCCCACAGACGCAGATGTAACGGGGAATAATTCAGGGGGATGGCTGTTCAATGCCACGTCCGGGAATATCTGGTTGGACTCGAACCCTGGACACACTTATTAGGCATGGACTCAGGGCAATAACGGATCGCAGTCGAGGGGTTTGTCCTAGCCCGGCAAACGGACAATTGCTTCTTCGAGCGCCTTCAGAACTTCTTCGGGAGATGCCTTGCCCTTAGGCAAAATGGAATTCACTTTGAGCGCTCTTGCTCGGTCAATCATCGGGCTCTCGGAGAGCCCGGTAAAAACCACGACTGGAAGTGATTGCAAGCGCAGATAAGACCGCAGGACTTCTAAAAACGATGGGCCATCCATTTCCGGCATGGCCAAATCCAGCAAGATCACGTCTGGCGCCCGAACCAGCACCTGCGACAGAGCCTCTCGCCCGTTTGGCACGCACGAAGTTTCATGGCCTACTGCCTGAAGGCACTTCGCCATGGTTTCACGGGAGTCCTGGTCGTCATCAACAATCAAGATGTGTGCCATCGGATTATTGTGCCTTAAATGCTTCTACTTCGAAACTTAGTTGGCCCTTAAGGATTTGAACCTTAACTAACTGATTCAGAGTCAGGCGTGCTACCGTTACACCAAGGGCCATTGGGCTGTCAGCAGTAAGTTACGCCGCGGTTCTGAGGCGGTCAAGGCCGATCAAATCGGCTGCTCGCAATCACAATATGTTCGGCGTAGAATCAGACCGCTCGCAATTTTCCAAACGAAATTTCAGTCTGTTCCATACTGGACAAAGGTCGGCCCATGATTGTAAATCAGAACCGTCGTTCGTTTCTTAAGAAGTCCGCCGCTCTGACCGCGGGGATGACGGCGCCCTATTTCTTTTCGCAAAACAAGGCGGTATCCGACGAAGCCAAGTCGGAGTCCAAAAACGACCGACCGATTGTGGGAGCCATCGGTGTTGGCGGTCAGGGCTCGTACATCGCGGCACGTGCCCGAAGCTTTGGCGATATTGCGGCCGTATGTGACGTCGATGCGAACCGAGCCGCAACGGCGAAACAACAACTAAGTGACGGCACGGCTCAAGTGTTCGATGACTATCGTAAGCTGCTCGAACGGAAAGATATCGATGTCGTAACCATCGGCACTCCCGATCATTGGCACTCCAAAATTGCGATCGAAGCGCTCGCTGCCGGTAAAGATGTTTATTGCGAGAAACCTCTCACGCTGACAATTGAGGAAGGCAAGCTTATTTGCCAGACCGTCAAAAAGACTGGGCGGATTTTTCAGGTCGGAACCCAACAGCGCAGCGAAGGACCGTTCGCTCAGGCTGTCGCCATAGTCCGCGATGGACGCATCGGCGACGTTACCAAAATCACCGTGGCTATTGGCGGAGCTCCTCAAGGCGGCCCATTCGCCAAAGGGTCACCACCGTCCAATTTGGATTGGGAAGTTTGGCTCGGCCAGACTCCGCTAGTCGACTACATACTTCAGCGTTCGCATCATGACTTTC
>JANNPR010000615.1:0-7636 GCA_031400345.1 Planctomycetota bacterium
CCACGTGCCGCGGATAATGCGAGTAAGGAATTCTCTAACGTGGAAACCGCTAGTACCATCTCCGGCGACGTGGGCGATGGCTTGATAACGGTTGGGAGGCGATGCGAATCGACCCCCAATCGTCGCCCCCATAAAAAATGCCCTGCATCATCGAAGGCGTAAAGTACGCCACGAGCCACGGCGAAATGCACGCCTCCGACCTGTGGCGCAGGCGATTCACTGGGCTGGTCCCAGACCACAAACGTTACTTCGCGATCGCGAGGTGTTGATCTTATACCATTGAGCGCGTTGCTATCTATAACGTACTGGACTCGTTTTGATTCGGACTTGAAGACTTCATTGGCCATGCCACGCAACTGCACGTCGCCAGCGATCGAAGGGTGCGCGGCGATTAACTCCTTCGTTTTCTCATATAGGCCATCGAGTTCCTCCGTAGGTGTTTGCGGATTCTTGGCCGTCTCGACCAGTTTACTGATCTCCTTTCTGGCCAAAGTTACGGCGGCCTGTTGTTCCGCGTCGCGAACTCGTTGCGACCATTCGGCGGTGCGGGATGGCACCCAGTCATCAGGCATCGATTCTCCGACCGTTCGAAGCATTTCCAATGCCTGCTGCGCGAGTTGTACCCGTTCGGTCGGATCGGCAGCTCGGGCCGCTTGTCGTACTGCGTTGTCCACGACTTGCGACAGGCCAATGTAGACATCCGAACGATACTCTTCGTATTGTTTGGTATCGCGATAATCGCGAAAAATCTGCTGAAGCTTTTCAAAGGCCTTTTCCGTGTTGCTACCTTTCGTCGACCGTGACCTCTCGCGGGCGTCCGAAAGCGTCAGGAAGAACGGTACGCGCGTCGCCAATTCGTGTGTGGGATAGTCCTTCTCAAACTGCTGGAACGCTTTGGTGGACTCCTCCCAATTTCCAGTAGTGAAAGGTCCATCCAAGATCTTCTTCCAAACTTCGTCCGGGGGCGCGGGCCGGTTTAATTGAAATATGACGGTACCACCGACAACGACCACCAGCAGTGTTAACGCCGTAGCCGTCCATAGACGCCAATGGGGTGAGCGCTTTCGTGCCGATTCCCGCTTGGATCGGCGCTGCGCGGGTTGCGGCAGCGCTGCAGCCGGTTGGACGCGTGTCGAGCGTGGCAACTTTGGCGATTCTTCAATAATCGCGTCTTCGGGCAACACAATTACGTCGCTACCATCGTTCCCGGAATCGGCAGTGACGCATTCGAGTCGCGGTGGTTCTTCGACCACAGCAGAAGCGTTTACTAGTCCAAGGATGGGAGGGGCATCCAACCGATCCGATATACTCCCAGCTGGGGTTGCCGGCATAGGATGGCCTTCAAGCGGAGTGTCGGGCCAACTGTTCGGCGGAGTGTCGGATGACCTTTCGACCTTCTCGGCGATTGTCTGCTCGCCGGTCTCGTCGATAACTTCACCGACGATCACCTGACCGACGACCGGCTTGGCTGCTACCGCATCCGGTTGGACGCGAAAGGTCGTTGTGCAGCGATCGCCATTGCAGGAAATGAGCTTACCGATCGAGTCGGGTCGGAGGTGATATTCCTGGCCACATTTTGGACAGCGGGCCGTAATGTTAGCGGTTGGGTTTATATCCATGATACCGGCAGAACCCGAACGGGTTTTGCTTCCCAGATCCGAATCGCCGGATCAATCATTCCGTAACCGTTGATCGACCACGGTAATATCGTAACCGCCGCCTCGATTGACGCATTCGAAGATCGTGCTGATGACCTCGTCTTCGCTGGTCGCTCCTTTGAACGCGAGTTCCATTTTGAGCATCTTTTGTTCCAGATCGATGGGCAGAAATGCCACCATCACAGACGCAGAATTAACTCCCAGTTCGTTGGCGACTGGGACGAACGAGATGGGATTTTCATCTACCCAGTATATGCGGTTCTCGTCGGACAAATCGCGAACAGTCGACTTAGGCGTGTTGGCTAAGTCGCTGAAGAATAGATACTTGTCGCCTCGTTGTGGAAAAGCGATTTCTGCCTTCAAGCCGCCGAGTTGTGCCAGATAATGTCGGGGATTCGTGTTGTTAAACCGCAAAACCCAGCGGGCCGCTCGACCGGCTCGCCCAGATCCGGCCCCGCTGCCAGTTCCACCCCCCACACCGCCTCCGCTTCCCCCACCCGACCCTTTACTTCCGCCGCCGCCCGAGCCCTGGTTTAAGTTACCTGCCAACGCATTTGCAACCGCAGTCTTTGCAGCGGAGGCACGGCGGCGAGCTTCACCGATTTGTTGACGCGTACTCTTCTGAACCGCTTCATCGGAAACGTCGACGGTAGTCGTGGTATCGATTTCAGTCGGTTGATTCACCTGTTCAATCGAAGTTGTCGCCTGTGGGACGTCCGCTGCCAAAGACGTGGAGCTCATCTCCGGTTCAACACCTACTTCGCCACCGGCGCCCTGGCCGTCAGTGCCTCCACCGCCTCCTGCGCCACCTGGACCCGAGCCAAAGGAATCTCCCACTACACTGATGGCGACACCCGATGAACGCCCGTCGGCTTGGGCCATCATGGAACCTAACACTGACAACGCCACGAATAAGCAGGTATGAAAGACAAACGAGCTCAACACCGAATAATAGCCGTCGTACTCGGGAATAGACTCTTCCCGAGGCAATTCAGCGGCGGTTTGGCCTTTCGTTTCGGTCATACGTTACCTTCGCACGATTCCGGGACGTTTCGAGGTCCGAGGACTCATTTTTAACGCGTCCTGATACGGTCAAAGGCCCCTGAATTGAGCGGCGAATGAAGTGGCGACTGACAAAGATCGCACTTCCAAGTTTACAGCGACAGTACATAACGAGCAACTTGACCCGTCGGCAGGCGGCAGTCCGCAGTCGGCAATGGGCAGGGGAGTCAGCGATGGGCCGTCCGTGGCGAAGACTTATGTATGGCTTTTGCCATGCCACGAATTACTAGTTTTTCGCGGTCATAAGAGTTTGCTTTTCATTCGCCGATTCTCAATTGTTTATACTCAATTCCAATTCTCAATTCTTAATTTTCGCGGCCTACTGACTACTGCCTACTGCCCACGGCGTCTATAATCCAGCTTGCTTCCCGTCGAATTGTTGGAGACTCCACGGAACAGTTGTTCTCCAGCGCATTGGGTTCCTCCTGATGGAAAGATTGAGAAGCAATTCCTATAGTTGCCTAGCGCGACTCCCATCGAACAGAACAGAGAAAGACTCAAGATGACGCGACTTTTCTTGAACGTCGCCAATATGGGCGCGGAATGGGTGCTTTGGCTGTTGGTTTTATTGAGCTTTGTAAGTGTGGCTATCATCGTCGAACGCTATTTGTTCTTCTACAAGCGGTACGTTGATGTCGAGGAATTACAAACTCGCTTGCAAGAGTTGCTGGGTACGAACGATCTCCGGGGTGCTTGGGAATTGGTCGGCGACCGGGAAGCAATTGAATGTGCCGTGGTAGCAGCAGGATTACGTTCCGCGCCGGCGGGTGCTCAATCCTGTAGTGAATCCATGCTGAGTACGAAAGCGAAAGAGCGTAAGCACCTTGAAACTCGTTTGGCGATTCTCGGTACCATCGGCAGCAATGCCCCGTTTGTTGGCCTCTTAGGGACGGTATTAGGCATCATTAAGGCGGCCCATGACTTAGCGCTGCAATCGACCGGCACGGCCGACCCGAACGCGGTGATGGCCGGCGTTTTCGAAGCACTTGTCGCCACGGCAGTGGGACTCTTCGTCGCCATTCCCGCAGTCGTTGCTTTTAATTTCTTCCAGCGGAAGGTAAAAGTCACGATCGGTAACGTGGACTCACTGGCACATCTTGTCCTGGCGTCGCTGGCTGGAACCCGTCGAGCGGCGCCAACACCTCCCGCCGTACGTTCACCGGCATAATCATCTAGCATTGGGAGCAACAAACGATGGCTGGCAGCGTTTCATCATCATATTCCGGGGACGACGACGCTGCCTTAATGACCGACATCAACGTGACTCCGCTTGTTGACGTAGTCTTGGTGTTGCTTATCGTATTTATGATTACCGTTCCGTCGATTGTGGGTTTAGCGCCGATCCGGGTCGAACTTCCCGAAACATCCGAAGTCACCGTCACAGTCGACCGACTAGCATTGAATCTCGCGCTGAAACGCGAAGCGTCGGGAGCAGTCGGCTTGTATTTGAACGACAAACCCATCACAGCGGACGAGTTTCGGGCACTTCTCAAGAGTGGCGATTACGAGCCCATTGAAGATCAGGCGGTCAGTTTGGCAGCTGACCGGGGAATCGCATACGGCGAAATCGTCGTCATTCTCGATTTACTCACTTCCCTTCGCTTAACGAAGATTTCGTTGGACACCAGGCACGTTGCCGGCCAATGATCGAGTAAGGGTGTCCGATGCCCTAGGGTGGGACACGTATCTAATACTGATTAGCTCATTTGAGCTTCGGGGTGTTCAATTGGTGGGCCGGCGCTCGCTGCGCGATCTTGTCCCACCCTACGCGCGTTGCGAACAAATGTTACCGTATTCCGCATCCCAAAGGCGCCGCCTGGGCCTTTCAAAAAGGGCTTCGTCACACTGCATTGGGCCCGTCTGGCGACGGAAAAGATTCAGTATAGAATGATCGCCTGCGCGACTCTGGGGCGTCATCCGATCTCTGAAACGAGGTGTTTTCTTGCGATACAATATTGTCACGCTGGGATTCCTAATATGGTTCAGCACGACGGGCCTGCAATCCCGAGCGGCGGAAGAGGCTGGCTCGCCTACCCGTGAAGACCAACAGATCGCGGAACTGTCGATTAACGAGGCAACGCTGCGGGGACACATCCGCTTCCTGGCGGATGACTTGTTGGAAGGACGAGCACCGGGGACGAACGGCGATTTATTAGCGCAGCGTTACGTCGCGGCGCAGTTCGAATCGCTGGGACTAAAACCTGCGGCCCCTGGCGGCGGATGGTTTCAGCCGGTACCGCTTGTCGGCGTAACGACCCACGTGCCCGAGACTGTCACATTCCGGCATGACGCCGATTCATTGAAACTCCGCCGCCATGAAGACTATGTCTTTACCAGCGGCAAGACGGTGAAACGCGTTGGGTTGGAAAACGCCGAACTGGTGTTCGTTGGCTATGGGATTGTGGCGCCCGAATTCGGCTGGGATGACTTCAAAGGCACGGATCTGCGCGGAAAAGTGCTGGTGATCATGAACAATGATCCTTCTGACGATCCCAATCTCTTTGCGGGCAAACGACGGTTGTATTATGGCCGCTGGGATTACAAGTACGAGATGGCCGCGCGACAAGGGGCGGCCGGCGCGATCATCATTCACACAACTCCATCAGCGGGATACCCGTTTCAGGTCGTTCAAACCTCGTGGACGGGCGAAGAATTTGAATTGCGAGATACTCCTGGTCCACGTGTGGATATGCGCGGCTGGTTCACGGATGACGCAGCACGCCAAGTCGCCAAACTATCCGGCCACGACCTGGATGAATTAAGAGCCAAAGCCGAGAAGAAGGATTTTCGCCCAGTTTCGCTCGGCACTCGATTTTCCGTCGAGCTCACATGCGACATCCGTGAGCAGGACACCGCCAACGTCTTGGGACTATTACCGGGCAGCGACACGACGCTCGGCCGGGAAATAATCGTATATATGGCGCACCACGATCACATCGGAGTAGCAGCACAGCCGGACTCGAGGGGCGATCGCATTTGCAATGGAGCCGTCGACAATGCGTCCGGAATTGGCGCGATGCTTGCAATTGCTCAGGCGTATTCGCGATCGCCTCGCACACCGCGATCTATTCTTTTCGCGGCGGTTGGAGCCGAGGAACAAGGACTTCTAGGCTCCGCGTATATGGCTCAGCACCCGCCCGCACTGCCCGGAAATCTCGCAGCGGTGATCAATATCGATGGCGTTAATATCCTCGGTCCGACGCGCGATCTCCAATTGATCGGCAGTGGGAAATCGAGTTTGGATGCGATTGTCCAAACCGTTGCCACGTGGCAAAAACGAGTTGTCACACCCGATCAGTTCCCCGACCGCGGCTACTACTACCGATCCGATCAGTTCAGCCTCGCCAAGATCGGTGTCCCGGCCGTATACCTACATCCGGGAACGAGTGTCATCGGAAAGCCGGAGGGCTGGGGAAAGCAACGACTGGAAGAATGGGTGGCTACGAAATACCACCAACCGAGCGACGAGTACAGCGACGAGTGGGACCTCGGCGGGGCGGTGGCTGACGTGCGTCTATTGTTCTACACCGGTTTGCTCGCTGCTCGCCAGCGTGCGTTACCGCATTGGACCGCCGGCGACGAGTTCGAAGCCGCGCGCAAAGCGGCGCTGGAGACGCGTGAGAAACCTAAGTAGATCCTTAGAAGACGTTCTGTTGCATACCAACCCGAAGCGCGGGTTTTGGAGTTGCGCAATTAAGAATGCCCGAAGTGTGCCACTGGCAGCCGCCGAAGTAAGGTTAGACGTACGAAAACGGTCCTTTCGGCGGCAAGCCAGTGCTGAGTGCATCGCGAAGTATGTTCAGGTGGGACCCAACACGGCCTTTCAAATTCTTCTCCTTGCGCTAACTCTATTCCGATTCGCACACTGGCTTGCCGCCGAATGCCGTTAACTGGCTATCGTAATCAACTCCGGCGGCTGCCAGTGACACACTTTGGCATTCGCTTGCGCTTCGGGTTGGTGTACCTTTCAATGCGTTCCCACTTAGCACACACAATAATTTGGTATTTTTAATGTACTGCGAGAAAAACGTCATGCGCCGAATTGCATGGATCGGAGCAATCATGGTCTCGAGCGTTGCACCGAACAGCGTGGTGGGAGCCGAAAACACTACGGAAAGAGCGCGGACTTTTGCCCACGAACACGACCGAACCATTCGCCCCGTCGAGATCGAAGTTGCTCGAGCGTGGTGGAAGGCCAACACGACGGGCAAGGATGAAGATTTCGCTGCCAAGGAACAAGCAGAAAATCGACTCAACGAAGCGCTGGCGAATACGCAACGATTCGATCAACTGAAACAGATCCACGCTGGCCGGATTGATGACCCTGTGTTGGCACGGCAGACTCAGCTGCTGTTTTTGCAGTATTTGGAAAAGCAAGTCGACCCGGCCCTCATGAAACGGATGACGTCCAAGGCAAATACGATTGAAAAGGCGTTTAATGTCTTCCGCGCCCAGGTTGGCGATAAGTCTTACACCGACGGCGAAGTCCGCCAGATACTTCAGAAATCGAAAAACTCGAAAGAGAGACAACAAGTCTGGGAAGCGAGCAAACGAGTTGGGTCGGCCGTCGAGATTGACCTTCGCGATTTGGTGCGATTGCGAAACGACGCGGCTACTCGGCTGGGATATGACGACTACCACGTTCTTCAACTGCACTTAACTGAGCTAAACCAGGCTGCAGTGTTGAAATTGTTCGACGAGTTGGATGAATTGACGCGGGAACCGTTTGCGCGGGCTAAAGCAGAAATCGACCAGCGGCTCGCGAAGAGCTACGGCTTGAAACCCGATCAGCTCCAACCATGGCATTACCACGATCCCTTCTTCCAAGAACCTCCCGCGGTCTATGACGCCAATCTCAATACGCCCTTCGCTGACGCGGACATCCCACGCATCTGTCGGGACTTTTACTCCGCCAT
>JANNPR010000645.1:0-1637 GCA_031400345.1 Planctomycetota bacterium
GGCAGTCGGCAGTGAAAAACGCGAGACGTTATGTACCACAAAAGCTAGTTAAATTCGGTACCCAGGAACAAAACGCCGGCTTTAATTCTTAACTGCCGACTGCCGACTGCCGACTGCCGACTGCCGACTGCCGACTGCCGACTTGCGCACTGCCCACTGATCTTGTTCCGTAGTCACGGCGCGGCTACCTTTCGAGCATGCTCATCATACAAAAATCGATTCGCCAGTTCGTTCAATGGATGTTCCTAGGTTTGGCGGGGAGTGCGCTGAACGCGCAGGCTCAGGATCCGTGGGTCGTATACCCGGGCGGCGACGGGCCGGGGAAAGGGAGGCATATCGTTTTCGTGGCGGGCGAGGAATCTTATCGCTCGGAAGAGTCCATGCCCCTGATGGCGGGAATTTTGTCGCGTCATCACGGCTTCAAGTGCACCGTGCTTTTCGCGATCGATCCCAAGGACGGAACGATCAATCCGTTTGTCAAGAACAACATTCCCGGTCTTGAGGCCTTGCAGTCAGCAGACCTCTTGGTGGCCTTCTTCCGCTGGCGGGAGCTTCCCGACGATCAGATGAAACGGATCGTAGACTACACGGACTCCGGTAAGCCCATCATCGGGATTCGAAATGCAACGCATCCTTTCCGGTACGAAAAGCGGCCCGATAGTCCGTACGCGCGTTTCGACTCCGGGAGTAAGGATCCTCAGGGTGGGTGGGGTCGCCTTGTCCTCGGTGAAACGTGGGTGTCGCATTACGGCAAGAATCTCGTCGAGAGCACGCGTTGCGACGCCGTCCAGAGTGAGCACCCGATCATGCGGGGCGTCGCTAAGAGCTTCTGGCTGCCCGACGACGTGTATGGTATCAGCGCTGCATTGCATGGGGATTGCACGCCGATTCTGCTGGGCCAACCGTTGGTGGGTTGGAAATCGGACGACGAGCCTCATCCGGATAAGAAGCCGATCCCCGTGGCTTGGACAAAGACGTACACCGGAACTGCCGGTAAGGCCGCCCGAGTGTTCACGACAACGATGGGGCATGGTGATGTCTTTCAAGTCGAAGACTTCCGTCGACTAATCGCGAATGCCTGCTACTGGTGCCAAGGGATGGAAGAGCGAATCCACCGTTCGGCCAAAGTAGACATTGTGGGCACTTATAATCCCGGTCCCGTCGGCGCGAAAGGGCTGAAAACGGGCGTCAAACCTTCAGATCTGAGACTGGCTAATTGAAATGTCTATCGGTAATAGTCGCCAATCAGTTTGAAATGCGTACCCGTCAGCTAAAGGCCTATCAGGACAAGATGACTGCTGGTGATGGTGATCGCTGGGACTTTCTAGTGGCGCGCGAAGATCTACGAAAGGTGCGTTTCGCCGACGCTCCAAAAATAGATTTAAAGCCAGGAGAGATTGAACTTCGTGTCCAACATTTCGCGCTTACCGCGAATAACATCACATACGCTTTCCTCGGGAATAAGACGCCGAATCAGTACTTTCCAGCGCCGGCCTCATGCGGCCATCTTCCTGTCTGGGGATTTGCAAGCGTCGCCCGCTCGCGAGTCCAGGACGTTATCGAGGGCGAGCGCCTCTGGGGGTTCCTGCCGATTGCAACCCATCTGATTGTTGCTCCCGAGCATGTAACTCGGCGAG
>JANNPR010000673.1:0-8021 GCA_031400345.1 Planctomycetota bacterium
GGTGTGCGGCCCGGAAACATTCAAGTTGGATACAATAGCGGTAATACCGCCAATGAAATTGCCGAAGCGGTAAGAAATGCGATTAATAGTGCCCAGGCGCAAAATTCTTTAAACGTTACGGCCTCCTTGCTTGACGGCACGGTTGCCGGACCGCAGAGCACAAGCGACGTGGTTAGTCTAAGTGGGACGCCCGTGGTGTCGGCGTCTTCCCGATTTGGTATCCGAGGCGTTACAAGCCCGGGGACGACCTTTGCCAACAATGAAGTCTTTAGTATTACCAATGATTCCGCCACAGAATCGATCACTGCGTTGGAATTCATTCTCGCGCCGAACTTCTTCTACAACGCGGCACCGAATGGCAACGGACCGTCAGTGGGCTCACAGTCCGATCAGGTTGGTCACACTTTCCCGGTTCCATTTACATCGCAGACGAATTTGCCGATTAGCTTTACGAACTTTACCCCCGGAGAGCAGTTCGTTTTCGGCATCGACATTTTTAATTTTTCCGGTTTCTTCTTCAACTACGCCGATGGAGCCTCGCTGGCGGGCACGACCGTGGTGGCCACTTTCAGTGATGGTGTAATCACCCGCAACGCAACTCTCGTATTCAAACGAGTGGGTAATGCCGCTGTGCTCGACACGGGAAATGTCATACCGATAGTGAACGATGAGATTTCGGACAGCAATATCTACCGCGACCAGGGGCAACTGCTCGTTCACTCCAACGTGATTCGTGACTCCAAAGAGTTTGGTGTGTTGGTCGACAATGGGGCGAGGTCCCGACCGGGTTTGGCGGCGATGGCTGGTACGTTGCCTCACGCCGGCCCAACGCGCAGCTTTGATGACCTTAACACCGATCGCTTCGCACCTGGCCCAGTGATTGCCAATAACTTGATTGTGAACAATCAAACCGGAGGCATTCGCTTCAGTGGAGATTCGAACATCACGACTCCGGGAGCAGTGCCGTTCGGTCGAATCGTAAACAACACGCTATATGGAAGGGCTTCCGGCGACACGGGCGTGTTAGTCGACCAGAACGCAAGTCCCACGTTACTCAATAACATCGTATCTAATTTCTCGACGGGGATTCGAGTCGATGCATCCTCCGCGTCCACAGTCATTGGAACGACTTTATACAACAGCATTCCACCGGGTCAGGAATCGGTGGGGCCAGTTGGAATCGGTTCCTTCGCGATCATCGAGGGGGCTTCACCGTTCGTGAATGCGGCGGGCGGGAACTTCTATCTGCGACCGGGTACTCGCGCCATTGATAGTTCGCTCGATTCGTTGGATGACCGAGCCGACTATGCTGGACGCGTACGCGCTCCATTGGGGATCGCACCATCGCCAATTCTGGCCCCTGATCGGGATGTGCTAGGACAATTACGAGTGGACGATCCGCGGGTCAGTCCTCCGGCCGGTTTGGGTGCCAACGTATTCAAGGACCGCGGTGCCATTGATCGAGCAGACTTTAGCGGATTGACCGCGGAATTGCTGTCGCCACGCGATAATGATGCGCTCGGTAAGGACGTGGATCCGAATCCCACAGTCGTCCAATTGGTCGACGGCAGTATTCGGCGATTCGAAATCCTGTTGGTGGATGGCGAAGGTACGGGTCCGGATGGCGCTACCGTTTCCAGCGATACGTTAACGCTGACGCAAGATGGCGTGTTACTCTACGACGGGACCGATTACGTATTTGGCTACAACGCTACCAGTCACCTTATCCGATTGACGCCATTATCCGGGATCTGGCGTCCTGGGTCGGCGTATGTGATCACACTTAATAACCGCGATCGGATCGTGATTAATGCTCCAGCCGGCGATGCTGTGGCGGATGGCGAGACCTTTACAATTACCAACTCCGCCGGCGTAGCTCGGGTGTTCGAGTTTGAAAGTGGTTTCAGCATCCAAGTTCCTCAGACATTTCGTATTCAAGTGCCCGTGCAAGGCACCGCTTCTGGTGGCATCACGGACGGCCAACGATTCATCGTTGGCTTCGGTGCCACGTCAAGAACCTTCGAATTCAACTCGAACACAGTGGTCGGCCCCGGTGTTACCGAGATCCCAATCTCCACAAACAATAGTCAGAACCAGTTGGCTGACATCATCGTAGCCGCTTTGGCCGCCGCTAATCTTGGGTTAAGTCCCAGAAACTTAGGCAACGGTGCGATCCACGTCGGCAGCCTTGCCACACACGTATTAGACGTATCCGCCAGTGGTCTGACGCAGTCCGGACAAGCGGGCGGTGCAAAGGATGGAGACGTGGTGACGATTACTAATGGTGCCCTCCAAGTAATCTTTGAACTAGATGACAACGCGATCACCACGTCGGGCAATACTGTCGTCACAGCAATCCCGGGGATGACCCTGGCCCGAATGACCCACGAAGAAATTGCCAACCGGTTGGCGGCCGCGATCGGTTCCAACGCTAACGCCGGGTTGCCCCGTGCGCAGCACTTGGAGAAGGGCTTGGTGCACTTGGGTGGCACGACAAGTCACACCTTGGATACCCTTGCCAGCAATCTGACGCAAAGCGGCACACCAGGTGTGTCACCGGGCGCTCAAGCCGTACCTTTCCTACCGTTTTCCAGATTCACGTCCGATCAAATGGCAGGCGCCTTGATCAATGCCATCAATGCGGCTGGCCTAACTGGCGTGACAAGTTCTCTTCGCGGCGGTTCGACGGTATTTGTAAATGGCGCCACCAGCATTCAAGGCATCACAAATTTCTTCTTGCCGGCGATTAAGGACATTGCGGGCAATCCGCTTCAACCCAATCAGCCGACAGGCTCCACACAGTTCACGATACTGTTGCCTGGCGTGATTTTGGATTTCGGCGATGCACCCGAGCCGTCATACGCCACCACGTTGGCTCGCAACGGCGCTCGACATGTCCTACTCGAAAGCAACATGTTGCGTTTGGGCGCCAATGTGGATGACGAGAAAGATGGGCAGCCAAATGCTAACGCCACAGGCGACGGCAGCGACGACGACGGTGTGAGGTTTGGATTCTTTACGCCCGTCGGTGCCACGGAGCAATTCGTAGATAATATATTCACGCCAGGCTTCGGCACCAATCTGACGGTGACCGCATCGGATACGGGCTACTTGGATGCTTGGATCGACTTCAATCAAGATGGCGACTGGGATGATCCCGGGGAAAAGGTGATCCATAGTGCCCTGCTCTCCGCTGGTCGTGTGCCCAATCAGTTGACACCTGGACAAGCCTCACCGCTGCAGGCCTTCACACCCACGAGTGCTCGGCTGGGTACAACCGTTGCACGCTTCCGCTTTAGTCCGTTGGGCGGGTTGTTCCCGACGGGCATCGCCGTGGGTGGCGAAGTTGAAGATTACCAAGTCAGGGTAATTTCCAACGATCCACCGACTTTGGACCAGTCGAGATTGACAGCGATCAACAGCGGCTTGTCGACGAATCGTAGTCGAGAGGATGACCCAGACCGAACGGTAAGCCTCGCGAACTTGTTTAATGACGTCGACATCACCAACGGAAATGGCGATTCACTGACGCTCTCAATCGTGTCCAGTTCCCGAGCCAATGTGATTTCACCCTCTATTAACGGTACCAATCTACTGCTGGATTTTCTGCCCGATAAAAACGATGGCGGGTCACCGATCGTATTGATCGTGCGAGCCACCGATCATGGCGGGCGTTCGGTCGACGCGAATGTCACGATCCCGGTGGAAGCGGTAAACGACGCGCCGACGATCACGCTACCTGCGGCTCAGACGGTTACGGAAGATGTAGCCAGGACCATTATTGGTCTGATTGTCGACGACGTGGACGCCGAGGAGTCACCTACCAACAAGCAAATCATCGTCACTTTGCACGTCGACCATGGGACGCTGACCTTGCGGACGGACGTGGTCGGCGGTTTGTTGCCGGCCAATATAGCGGTCAATGGCACTGCCGATCTACAAATCACCGCTACGCCCAGCGCGATCAAGGCCACATTGGCCGCTGCGGGCGGTTTGGTTTACACACCAAACCTCAACTACAACGGACCCGATGGCTTAGTCGTATCCGTGACGGATCAGGGTCATTTCGGTCTGGGCGGTACGCTTACGGCCGGTCCTGTTACGATGTCGATTAACGTGCTCCCAGTGAATGACGCTCCCGTGTGGAATACTCCAGCGAATTTGACTGCATTGGAAGACGTCCGTTTGTCCATCAACAGTATTTCGCTAACCGATGTTGACGCAGGTCCCAATTCTGTTCGCGTCTCGCTGTCGATCAACAATGGCACATTGACGCTCAGTACCACGGGCCTGCTATTCACGGTGGGGGATGGAACGAATGACAGTGCCATGACCTTTACCGGTACCGTCGCCGATATCAATGCGGCCCTAAGTTCTCTCTCGTTCATCAGCAATCCGGATGTCAACGGCACCGGCGCCTTGGTGCTTGTGGCGGATGATTTGGGGAATGCGGGCGCGGGCGGAGCGAAGTCGGATACTCGTACCGTCAACTTGCTCGTTACCGCCGTAAATGATGCGCCCCGGTTCACTCTGTCGGGGCCAAATCAGACCTTGAATGAAGACGCGGGAATTCGCAACGTCTTGAACTTTGCCACGAACATTCAGCGAGGACCTCAGACCGCCACGGACGAGGTGTCGCAAACTCTTCAGTTCGCATTGAGACTGGCCTCGGCGGACGGAAACCTGGCCTTTACAACCCTCGCGATCAATCCGGCAACAGGAACGCTAACCTACCAGTCTGAACCAGACACCAACGGTAGGGCGGTGGTCGAAGTCACACTGATCGACGATGGCGGAGTCGCCAACGGCGGGGTTGATACATCGGCTCCTGCGCTGTTTACTATCACGGTCAATGCGGTAAACGATGCCCCGGTCTTTGTTAAGGGCCCGAACGTCACCGTGAATGAAGACGCCGGCTTGCAACAGCTCATTAGCTGGGCCACCGACATCCGCAAGGGACCCTTAACGGCGACTGATGAAGATGCTCAGAGTTTGAATTTCAACATCAATTTGTTGCCGCCGGTCAGTGGCAACCTCCAGTTTTCGGCTCTGCCGACCATCGATCCAGCCACGGGCAATTTATCCTTCGAAACCACAGCCAATACCAATGGAGTTGCCGTCTTCCGGGTAACCTTGCGCGACAACGGACCGGGTAACTCGCCGAATGTTAACGTGTCGACATCGCAGACATTCACAATTGCGGTGAATGCCGTCAACGATGCGCCGGAATACACCAAAGGCCCGGATATTACCGTCGACGAAGATGCCGGCGCGCAGCTGATCGCCGGGTGGGCGACTGACATTCGCCGGGGTCCACCCTCGGCCACGGACGAGTCCGGGCAGATTTTGACCTTCCAGACCACCATTGTTTCGACCACGGGAAACATCACCTTTAGCTCGCCACCTTCTGTAAATCCCGCCAGCGGCAACTTAACCTTTGTCGTGTCGCCCAACGCGAATGGAACGGCAGCGGTCAGCGTGACGCTCGTCGATTCGGGCAGCGGTCTAAGTCCCAATGTAAATTCCTCGATACCACAGACGCTGACGATTACCGTCAACGCTGTAAATGATGCGCCGGTTGTTACCGTTCCAGGACCACGGACCGTGAATGAGGACGTCGACTTGCGGTTGCCGCCCATCACCGTAACCGATGTTGATGCCGCCGAAGGAACGGGCGATATTCAAGTCACCTTGCACGCCGATCGCGGCACTCTGACCGTAAACCCGGCCGTGGCCGGTGGTGTTCCCAGCGCAAGTATTACTAATAATGGTTCCTCCACGGTCACGATCATCAGCACTCCAGCTCGCGTCAATGCCACGCTCGCCGCATTGGACGGATTAACCTATCGAGGCAACCTGCATTTCAACGGGGACGACGTCCTTACCGTATCCGCTGACGACCTGGGTAATACCGGCACTCCCAGCGCCCGAACTGGTTCGGCGACGATGAAGATTGTGGTGTCGCCAGTTAACGATCCTCCGCGAGTTGTTAATCCGATTGCCGATATTACCGTTCAGGAAGATGCGGCCCGGACCGTACTGAATCTGGTGCCAACCGTGTTTGATGATCCGGACCGAACGACCAACGCGGATACGCTATCGTTCACCGTGACGAACAATTCCAATCCAACGTTGTTGACACCCACAATCTCCGTTACCCAGGCAGGCACATTCCTGTTGCTGGACTACCGCTCAAACCAGAACGGCGTGACGACGATCACCGTCCGAGCACAAGACCAGGCCGGGCTGTTCGACACGGACACCTTCAACGTCACGGTGACGGCGGTGAACGACGCACCTCAAGTGGTCCAGCCAATCGTGGACCGAGTAATCGATGAAGACGGCGCGAATACCACCATCGATTTAGGACCAGTGTTCGGCGACGCCGACACAGCTACCAATTCAGATGTGCTATCCATCATTTCTCCGCCGACCAACAGCAATCCAGCCGTGGCTACGGCTGCGATCGGTGGAACGTTGCTGACGATCGACTACCAAGACAATCAGAATGGCTTAGTTGAAATTTCTGTAACCGCCCGCGACACGGCCGGTTTGACTGCGACGGACACGTTCGTGCTCACGGTCCGCGAAATGAACGATCCGCCAATCGCCCAGAGCGATTCGCAATCCACGAACGAGGATATTCCACTGTCGTTCAGCTCGGCACTGCTTCGAGTCAATGACTCGGCTGGGCCAAATAATGAATCTTCCCAGACGCTCTCGATTACTGCCGTGAGCGCAACTAGCGCGAACGGTGGCTCAGTGAGGCTGAACGCTGGTACGATCACTTACACTCCGGCGCTGAACTTTAATGGAATCGACACGTTCACTTATACCGTTGAAGATAACGGAACGTCACGTGGTGTAAGCGACCCGCGAAGCGCGACCGGAACAGTGAATGTGACCGTGTTGGATGTCAACGATCCGCCCGTCACTTTGAACGACACGACTTCCGGTTTAGAAGATACGACCCTGGCCATCGACGCCTCTTCGTTGGCCAGCAACGATCAACCCGGTCCAGCCGACGAGGTGCGGCGCGGCCAGACGTTGATAGTTACCGCTGTTGAGCCCCTGAGTGCTCAAGGTGGGACCGTGATCTTTGACGGGGTGCAAGTTCGTTACACGCCCCCTACAAACTTCAACGGCGCCGACACATTTGTCTACACGGTCAGCGATAACGGCACTACAAATCAAACCGCTGACCCAAAGACGTCTACGGGAACGGTGACCGTTAACGTGGCGGCCATTAATGACCCGCCCGTCGCCAACGACGATTCGCAGACGAGTGCCGAAGATACCGCACTGGCGATCAATAGCTCTGCCTTGTTGGCCAATGATTCTCCAGGGCCGGCCAACGAAAACAATCAGGCTGTTACCGTTGTATCCACTAGCAGCAGCAGTGCTGCCGGGGGTACGGCAACACTCAACTCGGTAACGCGGCAAATTGTTTACTCGCCACCCGGGAATTTCAACGGCGTGGATACGTTTACTTACACGGTTCAGGATGATGGCGTTACAAATGGTGTTTCCGACCCCAGAACCGCAATAGGAACCGTTTCGGTTACGGTTACCACCGTCAATGATCGTCCGGTTCCGGTAGGAGATACGAAGCTCGCTACCGAAGACGTTACGCTAAGGTTCCAGGCGGATTCCTTGACGGTGAATGACAGCCGTGGTCCGGCCAACGAAAGTGGCCAGAGCCTGTCGGTCACGTCCGTTAGCGCCACGAGCAACAACGGCGGAAACGTATCTCTCGATGCCAGTACCGGGCAAGTCACGTTTACGCCAGCTGCGAACTTCAATGGCGTCGATCAATTTACCTATGTGGTCACAGACAACGGAACTACCAACGGGTCGCCATCCCCGCAATCCGCTACCGGCACCGTGACCGTCACGGTCGCCCCG
Organism: Planctomycetota bacterium; assembly: GCA_031400345.1. GTDB lineage: Bacteria > Planctomycetota > Planctomycetia > Pirellulales > Pirellulaceae > JANNPR01. The sequence goes on from JANNPR010000673.1 coordinate 7,906, forward strand.
GTGAATGATCCCCCAACCGCGGTCGCCGACAACCGCACGATCGCGGAAGATTCCACCACGGCATTCAACGCCACAATTTTACTTAACAATGACAGCGTTGGTCCCGCCGACGAGGC
>JANNPR010000680.1:0-4706 GCA_031400345.1 Planctomycetota bacterium
CGAAGAGCAACGATACCAATACCGTGGCAACCCGGGTTGTATTCACTGAAACTTGCGCTTCGGGTTGGTGTATCGTATAACTTCGTCCCCGGTTCTACTTAGGGGAAGTGAATGATGTCTACGATTCACATCTCGCATTTCTAGTCCTTTTCAGACAAGGGCAGGGGGGGAGCCGACTGAGGTGAAGCTCTGCCAAAATCCTGGCCGAGCAAATTAGCGAGCGTTGCCGCAATCTGGGACTGCGTCGTGGTTACATTTTCACGCACCCCCAGAGCCGGCACACCGGGGCCCAAAGCCGCGATCCAAATGTACTCGGCCTCGGGGGTTTGCTCGCTGTGATTCGTCCAATCTGCCGGTGTGATGCCTCGTCCATGGTCGGTCGTAATAACCAGTGCTGTTTTGTCTTTGTAATCAGGCAAACTTTGCAACGTCTCCCAAAGTTCGCGGAGATATCGATCGGAACGCTGGGCTGCTTCTAAATAAAGATCATACCGACGCGCATGCGCCCATTCGTCTGTCTCTCCCAAGCCCACGAAAAGTACGCGAGGTTTCTGTGAGAGCAAATACTCACGCGCCGCCTGATGAGTAATGAAATCGTACTCGTTACCACGCCACAAACGCGGAAGCTCGCGCACCATGCTGTTGACCTCTCGCTGACGTTTCGTTGGCGGCTCGTCGGCGATCCGTGTCCACCCGGTTCGTATGTGCAAGCCGCTACGTTCACGGTTGAGAATGAAGTCCATAACGTCCCACGTAGCGAAGGCCGCGACCTTGCCAGCAAAATCGGCTCGACGATTCAGAAACTCCAACACGTTGATATTCGGATTGGGAATTTTGTCGTTACTGTTGATGCGTTCATCCGCGAACCCGACCAGCATTTCGTTGTAGCCAGGATAAGAGAACTTCTTACCATTGGTGACCATCGTGGCAGCCTGGCGCGATGGGTCACCGAATAATTGGCCTTGTTTCGCAATGGTGCCCCACAGAAAAGGAAGCAGCGTCTCACGCCGCGACTCGGGTGTTTCTCGCCAGAAGTCGTTTCGGAGCTCTGACACGTTTGGCACGCCCCCGGCTTCCTTGGAGATCAATCGCTCTTCGGCGCCGCCAAAGACTTCCTGCAAGCGAAAGCCGTCCCAGGTGACAAAGACTAGACACTCTGCAGCGCCGAGAGGCATGCACACGCTGATGACAAAAAGCAATGCGATGAATCGGGAAATGTGTTTCATGAACTTCTTGCAACGATAGTAAGAATTTAATTCCTAGCCCGCATTTTACTGACACGCTTATACTCGTGTCTCTAACGTTTAAACGGTGAGGGTGCTCAGGTGAAGCTGAACTCGCACTTGATCCGTTCGATCGAGTGATGCAGCCACGTGTTCTTGCATGAGCTCGTCGGCAACGGGAAACCACGACCGACCCGCTTGATTGTGCGGGTTTCTTCCATCAGCGGTGCAACAAGGGCCGTTAAATCTACAACTTCAATTGTTGATAATGCGTTTCTCATCAATTACATTCTCCCATTTGTCGGTCCCTTGAGATGGTCTTGATTGCCCAGTCACCGGAATTGAGCTGTTGGCGAGTCGTGGGATGTCACTCAATCGAAAACATTGTCGCAAGTGTTCGTTCCTCTGGGAGTACTGTAAATGGCCGTCCGACATTCGTCACCCCGTTCGTGGAGCAGTCTCGTCTCGGGATTGAAACGGCGTCTGAGGCGCACACGTCGCGACAAGTCACGCCGGACGCGGCTTCCGCGGATCGAGATCTGCGAGCCACGCCTCATGCTCTATGCGCCGCTTGGCAGCGAGTTCCGTGTCAATCGCACAACGTTCGACAACCAGTATGCCGTGCAGGTCGATAGCGACTCCAATGGCAATTTTGTCTCCGTGTGGCACGGACCAAATCAAAGTGGCTATGGCATGAACGATGTATTTTTCCAGCGTCTGAGCCCGCTAGGTACGCCGGTAGGTCCGGAAACTCAAGTCAATCCCGACTGGCAGGGCGAACAGTACGATCCCGATGTGGCCGTCGTTCCGGACGGAAAGTTCGTCATCGCTTATGAAGGCGACGATGCGAGCGGTCGTGGGATCTATGTTCGCCGGTTCAGCGCCACGGGCGTTCCTCTGGCAACAACTGCCCTCGTCAACACCGAAACGTCGGGGAATCAGCATCGACCGCGGGTCGCGGTCGACAACGATGGCGACTTTGTCGTGACGTGGCATAGCGACGGACAAGACGGATCGAGTTGGGGTGTCTACGGACAGCGATTCAATTCCGACGGTTCGCGCGCGGGCGTGGAATTTCGCGCGAATACCACGGTGGCTAACGAGCAGTCTAGGCCCGATGTGGCGATGGCGGAAACCGGCGGATTTGTGATCGTGTGGCACGATTGGTCAAACGACGGAAGTGGCTATGGGGTTTTTGGTCAGCGCTTTGGTGCCGACGGATCGGCCAGCGGAGGCGAGTTTCCAGTCAATTCTTTTTCCAACAGTTATCAATGGTTCCCCAGCGTCGATGTGGGATCGGACGGTCGATTTGCCGTCGCATGGCAAAGCTACCAGGACGGCAGCGATCAGGGGATCTACGCGCAGCGGTTCCATCCCAATGGCACTCGGGATGGAAGCGAATTTCTGGTGAACACCACGACATCAGGTACGCAGGCAAATGCTTACGTTCAATTTGCTTCCGACAACCGTCTTACGATCGCTTGGCAAAGTCGGCAAGATGGCTCCGGAGAAGGCGCGTATGCGCAGCGTTACGACCAAACAGCTCAGGTTGACGGGACCGAGTTCAGGCTCAACACCTACACAAGTAACGATCAAGACTTGCCGAAGATTGCTTTTGGCAGCGGGGATCGCTATTTAGCCGTCTGGAATAGCCAATATCAGGATGGCCCTAATTGGGGGGTGTTTGGCCAACTTTACGGCACCGGACTGGTGCGGCCCGACCTCGTCCCACTGATAACCTCGGCTCCCTTAGGCGCCGATCTGGGAACCAGCATCAGTGTGGCTGCCGAATATCGAAATCAGGGCACCGCGGACGCGGGACCTTTTACCGCACGCTATTACCTGTCGACCGATGCAGTCATTACCGCCGCGGATATCCCACTGGGTGGCCAATTTTCCATACCACTCGTCGAGGCCATGGACTACGCGTCTAGCAGTCGCACCGTCCAGGTACCCACCGACGTATCGGTAGGCCTTTACTACTTGGGAATTCTTTTGGATGCCAACGACGAGTTCGTCGAAGCGGACGAAACGAACAATGGAACGGCCAACATCGGGTTCGCTCGAATTCATATAGCCGAACCGGCGGTGCAATTCGGCAGCGAACTCCGTCTCAATCGGACAACGTCTAACGATCAGTACGCAGTGCAGGTCGATAGCGACTCGAATGGCAATTACGTCACGGTCTGGCACGGACCAAATCAAAACGGCTATGGCACCAACGACGTGTTCGTCCAGCGTCTGAACGGAACCGGAACGCCGCAGGGGCCTGAGATTCAGGTCAATCCCGACTGGCGCGGAGAGCAACACGATCCGGACGTGGCCGTTCTCCTGGACGGAAAATTCGTGGTAGTTTACGAAGGCGCCGATGCGAGCGGTCGAGGAATCTATGTTCGCCGGTTCAGCGCCACAGGCACTCCTCTGGCAACCAGTGTTCTTGTCAATACGGAAACCGCGGGGAATCAGCATCGACCGCGAGTTGCCGTCGACAACGACGGCGACTTTGTCGTGACCTGGCATAGTGACCAGCAAGACGGATCAAGTTGGGGTGTATACGGGCAGCGATTCAATTCCGATGGGTCGCGCGCGGGAGTGGAATTTCGCGCGAATACCACGGTGGCTAACGAGCAATCTACGCCCGATGTGGCGATGACGGGAACCGGCGAATTTGTGATCGTGTGGCACGATTCATCCAAGGACGGAAGTGGCTATGGGATTTTTGGTCAGCGCTTTGGGGCGGACGGATCGCCAAGCGGCGGCGAGTTCCAAGTCAACTCGTATTCCAGCAGTAATCAGTGGTATCCCAGCGTCGATGTCGGGTCCGATGGCCGATTTGCCGTCGCATGGCAAAGTTACCAGGACGGCAGCGATCAGGGGGTTTATGCCCAGCGGTTTCATCCCAATGGGACTCCGGATGGGGGCGAGTTCCGGGTGAATACGACGACAGAGTCCACGCAAGCAAACGGGTACGTTCGCTTTACTTCCGATAACCGGTTCTTGATTGTTTGGCAGAGTTACGATGACGGCTCGGGTAATGGCGTGGATGCCCAGCGCTACAATGCAGCGGGCCAGATTGAGGGGGGCGAATTTCGCCTGAACACGACCACGACCTACGACCAGGACTGGCCGAAGGTTGCCTTTGGCAGCGGTGATCGTTATCTGGCCGTCTGGGACAGCCAACATCAGGACGGCTCCGGATGGGGTGTATACGGGCAGTTATTTGGCACGGGACCAACGCAGTCCGATTTAGTTCCTGTCCTAACCACTGCCCCGTTGGGTGCCAACCTGAATTCGACGATTACCATCGGATCGGAGGTGCGGAATCAGGGCACGTCTGCGGGGCCGTTCATCGCCAGATATTTCCTCTCCACAGATGCGACCATTACTAGCGCGGACAGGCCGCTGGGCGGCCCCTTTACGATTGATGGAGTCGCGGCTTTGTCGGATCACGTGGATTCGCGAGAGGTTCAGGTGCCACTCGAC
>JANNPR010000714.1:0-5657 GCA_031400345.1 Planctomycetota bacterium
CATTCGCCACACCAAGGTGCTGCAGACCTACGTTAATGGAAAATTGGTTTTCTCCAAATAGTTACTGGTCACTGGTCACTTTTCATTTTTCATTTTTCATTTGAACCGATAACTACTAACAATTAACGGATACCAGTTGAAACGCCAGTTGACAAACACCGATTGAACCGACCAATACAAATGAAAAGTGAAAAATACGCCCTATCCTTCGCGCTTTCATTTCCGACGTTCGTGACCTGGATGTACTTTGTTTGGTTAGCTGGTTCTCCAGCGGGCATTCAACAAACGGCTTACAGCGTTGGAAAGATTTTACAGTTCGCGTTTCCCGTCATGTGGGTCGTTCTGATCGCTCGCGAAAGGGTCTCTTGGACGTTTCCGCAAAGGCCAGGCGTCATGTTCGGAATGGTATTTGGCGCTACCATCTTAGGATTGGCGATGGTGGTTTATCACGGCTGGCTCGAGCCACTGGGACTGTTCGATAAACCGACTGAGGTGGTGCGGAAAAAAGTCTTGGGAATGGGGTTGAATTCGATAGGGAAGTACGCCGCCGTTGCGGTGTTCTACTCCATTGCTCATTCGGCGATGGAAGAATACTACTGGCGTTGGTTTGTTTTTGGGCGGCTTTCCAACGAGGTCACGCTTCCTTGGGCCATCGCATTGTCGAGCATGGGTTTCATGGCTCACCACGTGATTGTGTTGGCAACGTTCTTTGGTTGGACGTCACCCCTGACTTACCTGTTATCGTCGGCGGTGGCCATCGGCGGGGCGTTTTGGGCCTGGCTGTACCATCGCAGCCGCTCCCTTTATGGCCCGTGGCTCAGCCACATGTTGGTGGACGCGGCCATCTTTGCGATCGGCTATGATTTGGTGCGCGGAGGATGGTAGAAGTAGGTTAGTGGTTAGTCCTTGCCTTCGGCATGTTAGTTGCTTTTAATCACTTACGTCTAAGTTCCTGAGATAGTAGGCGGCGTAAGGGCGTAAGGTTGCTTTAAAAAGGGGGCAGATGTGCCATACTTTTAGGCAGCCCTAGCAGGATAAGAGGCCGTCTGACTGAAGAATCATTCGCATCTGTCCGACGATCAATCCTTATGGTGCATCAAATATGAGTACGCGCGTTGCCCCTTACGCCCCGGAGGCGCAGACGAGGTTCGCGGATTATGACACCGTCGGTTTTTACGACGAGATGTTCTTCGAAGACGGTCTCCCGCGACCACGAGCGGAACTGTTGGCCTGGCGATTGAAGACGTTGTCTGATGGCGAGTTACAGAAGCGCCAGAAGACGGCAGACCTAGCGCTCCTCAATATGGGAATCACGTTCAACGTCTACGGACACGAAGCCGGCACCGAAAAGATTTGGCCGTTCGATCTGATTCCTCGAATCATTGAAGGCAGCGAGTGGAAGTATATAGAAGCTGGTTTGCGTCAGCGAATCACTGCTCTGAACATGTTCATCGACGACATGTACCAAGAGCAGAAAATTGTCAGGGACGGCGTCTTTCCGGCGTACATGGCCACCTCGAGCAAATGTTTCCAAAAGCAGTGCGCCGGGCTGAAGCCTCCGCGCGGAATTTGGTGTCACATCACAGGCACGGATCTCGTCCGAGACGCCGACGGACAGATTTATGTGCTGGAAGATAATCTGCGATGTCCTTCCGGCGTGTCGTACGTTTTGGAAAACCGCGAGGTGATGAAGCGCACCTTTCCGCAGCTGTTTGATGGCCTGTCAGTGTTGCCCGTGGAAGACTACCCCGAGCAGCTCCTCAAGATGTTACAGTACATTGCACCGCCATCGGCGCGGAATCCAACGGTCGTGGTTCTTACACCGGGGATTTACAACTCTGCGTATTTCGAACATTGCTTTCTAGCGCAGCAGATGGGGGTGGAACTTGTGCAAGGGTCCGACCTGGTGGTCGCAGACGGTTTCGTGCACATGCGGACCACAGCCGGGTTGAAGCGGGTGGATGTCATCTATCGCCGTATTGATGACGATTTACTGGACCCGCTAACCTTTCGGCCAGACTCGACGCTGGGCGTCAAAGGTTTAATGGAAGTTTATCGTCAGGGGCGGGTGGCCTTGGCGAATGCACCGGGAACGGGCATTGCCGACGACAAGGCTGTGTACGCCTATGTCCCGGCCATGATCAAATATTACCTTGGCGAAGACATCAAGTTACCGAACGTACCTACATTTCTGTGTAGCGATCCAAAGCAACGTAGCCACGTGCTGACGAATATGGAAACGCTGGTGATCAAGCCGGCTAACGAGTCGGGTGGATACGGAATTCTAATCGGACCGCGTGCCACGCTCGAACAGTTACAACAATATCGCGAGCTGATTCAGGCAAACCCACGCAATTATGTGGCGCAGCCGACGTTGTCGCTTTCACGAGTACCGACGATCGTTGGTGATCGACTAGAAGGCCGCCACGTGGACCTCCGGCCCTACATCCTGTATGGCGAAGACATTTATATTGTCCCTGGAGGCTTGACCCGTGTGGCGCTCGTGAAAGGTTCGTTAGTCGTGAATTCGTCTCAGGGCGGAGGGAGCAAAGACACCTGGGTCTTGAAGAATGGTCAGGCGCGGTCGAGTCCGGATCTGCCGGCCGATACGGACACGGAGTAACAGGCCATGCTTAGCCGTGTCGCGGATTCGATTTACTGGATGAGCCGTTACTTGGAGCGGGCCGAGAATGTGGCTCGCTTCATCGACGTCAATTTGCATTTATCACTGGATCTGGGTCCCGAGATGGACCGCCAATGGGATCCTTTGGTAATCACTACGGGGGACCACGAGGCCTTCTACCAGCGTCATGGCTCTGCAACTCAGGAAAAAGTGATCCACTTCCTGACCTTTGACGAGGACAACTCGAATTCAATTCTTTCGTGTTTGCGGACGGCTCGCGAAAATGCCCGGACGGTTCGGGAGATGATCAGCTCACAAGTCTGGGAAGAAATGAACAAGTTCTATCTGATGGTGAGCTCCGCCACAGAGTCCCAGGTTTTAGCTTCGCCTTTTGAGTTCTTCAATCAGATCAAGTTAGCGGGATACTTAGTGGAAGGTGTCAATGAAGCGACATTATCCCACGGCGAAGCCTGGCATTTCCGCACGCTGGGACGGCTGGTTGAACGGGCGGACAAGACATCTCGCATCCTGGATGTGAAGTACTATTTGTTGCTGCCGAGTGCCGCCGATGTGGGCACTCCGTTGGATACAAATCAATGGGCTGCGCTCTTGAAATCCGCCAGCGCTTTGGAAATGTATCGTAGGCGGCACGGTCGCATCGCGCCGGCACAAGTCGCCGGATTTTTGATTTTGGACCGTGACTTCCCGCGAGCGATCTACTATTGCTTGGTGAGAGCCGAACAGGCGTTGCTCAAGATTACGGGGGGAACGACCGGTAGTTACCGAAACAAGGCCGAACAGCACATGGGGCGGCTTCGCGCGGAATTCGACTACGCCAACATTCAAGAGATCATTGATGGCGGTTTGCATGAGTTTATCGACCAATTTCAAAACAAACTTAATCACGTCGGCGAGGCGATATTCGACACGTTTTTCGCGGAGCAGCCGATCAATGTCGACACGTCATCCTCCGGCGGGGGTAAACAGTCGCAGTCACAGTCTTCGTCGATACGGATGGCTTCGTCATGAAAACCCGCAGACGATGGTATGCGACACACCAACCCGAAGAGCAAGTTTTGATGTTGCGCGTATCGAATGTCAAAGTGTGCCACTGGCAGCCGCCGGAGATGATTACGATAGCTAGTTAAGGTCATTCGGCGGCAAGCCAGTGCGTGAATCGGAATAGAATCGGCACAAGGAGGAAAAGTTTGTAGGGCCGTTTTTGGGTCCTACCTGAACACAGATCGAGACCAGCGTCAGCACTGGCTTGCCGCCAAAAGTAGAGTTATCGCACGTCCGAACTTGTTTCGGCGGCTGCCAGTGGCACACTTCGGGCATGCAAATGCGCAACATCAAAACTTGCGCTTTGAGTTGATGTGGTCTTTCAACCGTTCCTTTTTAGCACAAACGCCGTTTTCCACCTACAAGACACCCTGAAAACTTCGCGGCCGATGCCGTTTCCACCAAGGCTATCCTATGGCGATCCGAGTCAGCCTCAACCACTGCACCAGTTATCATTACGATCGACCTGTCAGTTTGGCACCGCAGGTCGTTCGCTTGCGGCCCGCGCCCCATTGCCGGACTCCCGTACTCAGCTATTCGCTGAAGGTCACTCCGGAGAAGCATTTCATCAACTGGCAACAAGATCCACACGGCAACTACCTGGCGCGTCTTGTGTTTCCGGACCGGACTCGCGAATTTCGATTGGAAGTGGACTTAGTTGCCGAGCTGACGGTCATCAATCCATTTGATTTCTTTCTCGAGCCGCAAGCTCAGGACTTTCCGTTTTCCTATGGGGACGGGTTACAAGTCGAGCTTGCGCCGTATTTACGGCCGCTCCCGCCTGGCCCCCGGATGCAAGCATTGGTGCGCTCGGTGCCACGCGATACGCGACGGGTGGTGGATTTCCTCGTCGAAATGAACCAGCTTGTGCACAAGCAAATTAGCTACGTAATTCGACTGGAGCCCGGAGTTCAGCTACCGGACGAGACGCTGGAAAGCGCAAGTGGCTCGTGTCGAGATTCAGCCTGGCTGATCGTGCAACTGATGCGTCAATTGGGGATCGCGGCTCGGTTTGTTTCCGGATACTTAATCCAACTGAAGCCAGATGTGAAGTCGCTGGATGGTCCAGCTGGCACGGACCGAGACTTTACTGACTTGCATGCCTGGGCAGAAGTTTATCTTCCAGGTGCAGGATGGGTCGGACTGGATCCGACGTCGGGCCTTTTGACCGCCGAAGGACATTTGCCGATCGCCGCCACACCCGATCCGGCCTCGGCCGCACCGATTACTGGCGCCGTTGATGAATGTGAAACGACCTTTGGATTCGAGATGTCTGTTCAACGAATTCATGAGGACCCGCGAGTTACCAAGCCGTACACCGAAGAGCAGTGGACCAGAATCCAGGATGTTGGCCACCGAGTGGACGCGTCCTTAGAACGTAATGCGGTGCGGCTAACGATGGGCGGCGAGCCCACGTTTGTTTCGATCGACGATATGGATGGACCAGAATGGAATACGACGGCCCTCGGCCCTCAAAAGCGAAAACTTGCGGGTGATTTATTTCATCGTTTAGCGAAACGCTTTGCCACGGGACCCTTATTGCATTTCGGTCAGGGCAAATGGTATCCAGGAGAACCTCTGCCTCGCTGGGCGCTAGGTTGCTATTGGCGAACGGACAACGAACCCATTTGGCACGATGCCGAATGGATCGCTAGTGAGGAACGCGATTATGGCTGTGGCGAAAGTGAATCCAAACGATTCATCGAGGCATTGGCGGAACGCCTAAACGTGAGTGGCAAGAACATCCTTCCCGCATATGAAGATGTGTGGTATTACCTGTGGAAAGAGCGCCGGTTACCCACCAATGTCGATCCACTGCGGTCGAACCTCGATGATCCACAAGAACGGTCGCGTCTGTCAAAGATTTTTGACAAGGGTTTACGGCGAATTATCGGGTTTGCTCTGCCGATACAGCCGAAGTCCGACGAAAACCGCGGCTCGGGTTGGGAAAGCGGGAAATGGTTTCTGCGAC
>JANNPR010000718.1:0-7045 GCA_031400345.1 Planctomycetota bacterium
GAATCGAGAATCTGCAACTCGTATCGCTGCTGAATGTAAATACCACTGTTTCCTCTTCCCCTGCCCGCGTGCGTACGGCATATAGGGTGTACGAAACTCTAGATGCAAACGGAAATCGACAACGGGCATCCGAGTGCTCACGCCGGTGGACAAGTAGCCATCGTCCGTAAGATGGGCCCCTTCGAGTTGCTCAAGCGATGAATCACCAAATAAGACGATCGCGCCGGGCGGCGGCGGCAGGTCGCGCGTCGGACTGACACGACATACCTTGTTCAGTTGCGCAAGGGTTCGACCCTGAATGGATTTCAATCGGCAGACATTTGACTCAATCGCGGCTACAAGGTTATTCCCCTGCAAGATCAAATTACCATTCGTTCGCTCGCCCGCCAATTTGAACTTTGATGAGCGATCCCAACCGGCGCCTGGCAAGCCCCCTTCGAATGCCACCGCTTCAAAACGCCCGTCTCCCAACGCGATGACTTGCAAACCCATCTGCGGGCACCGCCCGTAAGGCCCTATCAGGTCGGTTAAGTATTCACCCTGAAGCGTGAAATCGACGTCGGCTTGCTTCGAATCGGTGATGGCCAACTTTTCACGATGGGCAATCTCCGGCTCCGCCGCTTGAGCAAACGCGAAATGAGTCACGGCAAAAATAAACCAAACAACTGTCGGTCCGACGACACGCATGAGTTTCCTCTCAAAAACAAGCTGCAATTCTTGCGGGACTTAGTTTGCTTAGAAGGCGAGCGGCTCGCAAGCATGATTCGATCTGGTTCCGTCAATTCAACCGACCGTCGAGCAGGCGACGGCGGAGGCATGATTGGGCCACGAGCGGCGGACATTAAAACCCGCTTCCGTCCACCGCCGATACGAGGCCGACCGTGGGCGGATTCGCAACAACGTCTTGCACAACCTCCGAGTTATGCTCCACATAGGGAATCGTAAATCCGAGCGATGGGTCGGATCAGTCGGATCGGTCCGATTTCAATCCTGCCAAAAACGCCAGCAAGTCGGCTAATTGACCCGCCGTAAGATCGCGAGCCAGTAGTTCCGGCATCAGTGAGATTCGTTGCGGCGAGATTTCGTCGACTTTATCGATTGGAATCTGCAATTCCTGGTTTTGGATATCCCTGAGTCGTAGTTGCGACGCGTCCCGCGACAATAGCAGACCGGTAAATCGTTGACCTTCGGAAGTTGTCACCAGATAACCGACGAACTTGGGATCAATCGCTTTAGAGGGCTCAAGGATACTTTCCAGGATCTGTTTTCGATCGTATTTGTTGCCGATCCGGCCGAGGTCCGGCCCCAGCGGATTGCCAATGTCATTCAGGCGATGGCAACTCTTGCAATTAAGAACTGAATTTTCGAAGAACAGCACCCGGCCACGTTCGGCATCACCGTGCAGTGCCAGGATCTCACTTGGTTTAACGTTGATCCCCAGACGCTGTGGCCGTCGTTCCGGAGGCAGGAATTGCTCGAAGAGGTCGCGAATAGAAGCCTGAGGATGAGCCACAGCGGCGTTCAGAATTTCCTCGTTGGCATCCGCTGGAATTTCACGACGCTGCATTGCATGAACCAGAACCAGGGCACGGCTCGTGCTCGAAAGCAAGCGAGAAATTGTTTTGACTCGCTCAAGTTGGTGTTTATGGTCGCGGTCCGCTTGGCTCGGCGGATTGACCTTTTTAATAGGTCCGGATCCGGAAGCCACCAGGCTTTGAATGAGTGACGATTCTTCGCTGCGTACGGGCAACTGTCGGATCCAATCATGAATCAGGTTGACGCCAGACACGTCCACGAGTTCAGAACCGATGTGCGGCATCCGTCCAGCACCCATTTTAGAAATGCGATAAAACAAGGTTGAACGAAATGGATCACCCGGCGCAATAATTCGGGCATCCGAAATTTCGAAAGAACCTTGCGTGGGGCGGACATCAATGCTCTTGGTGGCATCGATCGCCAATTCGTGTTGTAGCTCAATGTAGGCGGTTCCCCCACCTCCGTTGCGATGACAATGCGCGCAATTGGCATGCAAGTAGGAGCGGGCTCGCTCATTGACATCGAGCTGATTGTTGCTGGGATCGGCAAGTCGCGGGTGGGCGCTGGCAAACCATGCGCGATCTCGCGTGGTTAGGGCCGGCAGACGGTTTTCTGGGCCTCCATTCTCCAGTTTCAATAATCCAATGTGATCGAACGCTCTCAACTGATTATCGATCGTGCCTGAGAAGTCGCATTCACGGTTTAGTTGTCGAATGTTGAAAGCCAAGGCATGTTCTGCCCACTGGTTGTGGCAGCGGGCACACTCGGCCCGACTGGAAAACCGCCACATTTGAGCTCGCCTGCCACCTGGAGCCGACGAATCGACAACATTGAAGCTCGCTTCCTCGCCCTGACGATCCACTAACTCGGCGTCCGTTTGATCGTTTGACCAACGATAGGAATAGGCTCGCCATAACCGGCCATCGAAGTGCAGGATTTGTGTTTCGATGCGTTGTCGCGAGGACGGATTCCCATGTTCCATTTCTAAAGATAACGTTTTGCCGAGCACGCTATCCTTTGGAAACTCGATGGAGCTGGCAAACATGGAGCCTTCAATTTGAGCCTTTTGCTTTCGCAGCCCAATGGAAGCGACGCCGGGCACTGCCACAAATCGTTCGGCCAACGCATAGTCCGACCACTGTGGGGAATTAACAAAAAATGGAATGACTCCCGACGATAGGGAATTCCGTTCTACGTTTTCCCACAAACCAGTTTCCGACAATTTGGTGGGAAACGCTGGATTGGCTGTGTTGTTAGTATTTCTCGCCAGCTCGTAAATTCGCCCATCGTCGTAATCGAGTAATAGCAGTTCGCCATCGTTGTCTTCCGCAAAGGCGACCAGCCTCACCGTCGGTTCCAGGATATCCTGCGTTTCCCCGACCATTTTCGTCACGGTGTCCCATGGCGCCGCCCAGACCCGCCGTGATTCCCAATCTCCAAATATGTAACGGCCCACCAACTCAGGAAAACGAGAACCCCGGTAAACGTGACCACCCGTGATGGACACACCATCGGAATGAGGAATGTCGATTGTGGGTGGAGATATCGGGGTCGGACCCACCTTTCGATCAGGATGCACGGGTTGCCGTCCTTCGGCGATGCTCCAGCCGTAGTTGCCACCCTTTTCGACACGAAACACCAATTCCCAAAGCTCCCAACCAACGTCTCCTACCCACAGATCACCTGTTGCACGATCAAAGCTCATCTTCCACGGATTGCGTAGCCCATAACACCAAATCTCACCGCGCGCGCCAGGCAAATCGATAAAGGGATTATCTGTGGGAATTTTGTAATTTCGATTTACATCGCGATGTTCGACGTCGAGTCGCAATACAGCCGAAAGCAAGTCCGAGACATCCTGGCCAGTCTTTATGGAATCGGGAGGGAATGCCGGGCCACCATCACCGGTAGAGATATACAGGAATCCATCGGGTCCAAATTGCAGGCATCCTCCGTTATGGCCTCCCGCCAGCCACGTGATCAGGATTTCTTCGCTGTCTGGCTCGCAACGCGGTGGATCGGTTTTTGTCACACGGAACCGAGAAACCCGTGTGCCATCGGGTCGTTGTTTTCCTGGCTCGCCATTTACGACGTAGCAAACGTAGCAATAGGCTCCGTCGGCAGACGCGGGATCGCCAAACCGCGGATGAAACGTCAAGCCATACACGGCCTCAAAACTCAGTGCTTCACCGGGTCGGCGCTTGAGCTCGCGATCTACCAATTCGCGGACGTCCAAGAACGGGTCCGGCTGTACAGCGTCGCGGTCCTTCTTGAAAGAATAGATGCGGCCGCCCTGTTCTCCCACAAACAAGCGATCGGAACCTGGTGCTGCCGTGATAACGACTGGTTTTTCAAATTTAATTTTCGGAAAAGCTGATTCGGCGCGAAATGGCGGAGCTGGATCCGGCGATCCGGTAACGCGAGATGTCGTCCAGGGCGTTCTGGTGTTCAGCCCAAACTTGTCGCTCGCCGCTTGCGGTGGGACGTCATCTGGTTTCGGTGGTTCGGCGCCCAGACCTTTCGAATGGCCAAAGGGCAAAATGAAAAGGGAAATCGCGAGCCAGGCGATAGGCGACGGCGAGTAGTTTCGGATAATCATTCAATGACACTCAAATCTGAGACGGCGCTGGCATGAGATCGGCCATTGGCGAAGACGACTCACCCTATTCCCATTCGATCGTAGCCGGCGGTTTAGAACTGATATCGTAACAAACCCGGTTTACGCCACGCACCTCATTAATGATCCGGCTGGAAATTTGCGCCAATACGTCATAAGGCAGGCGACTCCAGTCCGCGGTCATGAAGTCATCGGTGTTGACGCTGCGTACTGCGACCACGTTTTCGTATGTCCTGGCATCCCCCATCACTCCCACCGACTGGACTGGCAATAGTACGGCAAAGCTCTGAGAAGTTTGTCTATACAAACCGCTGCCTTTGATTTCACTGACGACGATCGCATCGGCCTCCCTGAGCATATCAAGGCGTTCCCTAGTCACTTCGCCCAAACAACGGACCGCCAAACCTGGGCCAGGAAACGGATGTCGCCAAACCAGGTCCTCCGGAAGTCCTAACTCCAAGCCGAGTTTCCGGACCTCGTCTTTGAACAGATCGCGCAACGGTTCGATCAGTTCGAAGCCCAGTTCTTCAGGCAACCCGCCGACGTTATGGTGCAACTTAATTGTGGCTGCTGGTCCGTCGTGCGCCGCGCCACTCTCGATAACGTCGGGATAAAGGGTACCTTGAGCCAAAAACTTTGCGTCCTCAATATTGTTTGCCTCAGCCTTAAAACAATCGATAAACGCATGACCAATGCGGCGTCGTTTTTCCTGCGGATCGGTCACGCCACGCAATGTATCCAAAAACCGCGATTCCGCTTCGACGATGTGCAAATCCGTCTTAAAATGGTTAGTGAACTCGGCAAGCACAGCTTCCTTTTCATCCTTTCGCAACAGGCCGTTGTCCACCAAAATGCACGACAAGCGAGAGCCAATTGCTTGATACAGAAGGGCCGCGGTGACAGAAGAATCGACTCCTCCAGATAGTCCACAGATCACACGGGAATTCCCCACACGCAGCCTGATTTGCTCAACCGTTTCTCGTGCGAAATCACCAAGATGCCAAGCTCCGGTGCACCCGCAAACCGCGGTGAGGAAATTGTGTAACAACGTTCCCCCCAGAGGCGTGTGAGTTACCTCTGGATGGAATTGCAGACCATAAACGGGAAGTGTTTTGTGCCGTACCGCGGCGATGGGACAGCTGAGAGTTTTGGCCAACGGTATGAAGTCGTTTGAGACCGTCATAACCTGGTCGCCATGGCTCATCCAAACGTCGGTCTCCTCCGGAATTCCGGCGAACAAGTCGGCGTGCGAATGGATACTCACCCGGGCTCGTCCATATTCGCGAGACTTGGCGCTTGAGACGTCTCCACCCAAGATGTCGCAAGCCAGTTGCATCCCATAGCAGATCCCCAAGACTGGGATACCCAACTTAAACAACTCAGGGTCGCATCGCGGTGCCCCTTCGTCATAGACGCTCGCGGGCCCACCGGAAAGTATCAGTCCTCGCGGGTTGTGCTCGCGGACTTGTTGAGCGGATAAATCGTGGCGAATAATTTCGCAATAAACGTTTTGTTCACGCACTCGGCGGGCAATCAGCTGGGCATATTGGGCACCGAAATCCAAAATTAAAACGCGTTCGTCTGCCACGCTATTTGAAATCAAAGGATCCGTTCGGTTGGTAGCGGGTGCCGATCTTAGCCGTGTGTTCATTAGTCCATCCTTAAACAAAAAATCCCGCCAAGCTGCGGCGGGACGGCCGATTATAGGACGGTCTAAGCGTCGTTGCTAGTACTTCGAATACACCCAGACTTTCGGCTATGGGATGGCACGACCCTATCGAAGCGCTCCTTAGCGAGCACGGAAGGGCGTGCTCGAAAACACCACGTCCTGAGGAACGCTCGTCCCAGAGACGTGCACGCGGTACCCCCGCGCACTGCCTGCTCGTTGCACTTGCATGCTCAGGGCGTGGCACCCGACTTAAAGTACGGATTTTCGATGATTTGTGCACCTTTCGCTGGTTCCTGAACACCGTCAACCGCGCTATCAGTGCGTCCCGCCTGCTGAACAAATGGGTTGATAATGATCACCGGCGAAGACCGTTCGCTTACCCACCGGCTCGCCGGCTCAGCATAAGGGCTATCGCCGTAGGATCGCCGAACACGGTTGCCGTAGTACACGGGCGGATGAATTGCATAGTAAGGAGGCACCGGCACACGGCCAAGTCCATACACCGACGCGCCATAGCCGCAACCGAGTCCGTAGGAATTCCAACCGCCCCAGCCACCTGAACCGTAGTCGAACGTGGATCCAACCTGTGCCACGTTGCACACCGTCATCACGGCCAACAAAACCAACAACACTCTCAGAAGCGATTTCATAACAAGTACCCCGCAGTGGATGCCCAATACGCCATTTCTGGACGCCCGTCCAGGTATGGCCTGATCTGAACCGACCAGTGTGAAAAATTGACGATTCTGACAAGTCTCACCATAATCGCGACTTGGCCAATTTCAACGGTCGTATCGAGGCAAAATCTCTGGCGGTTCGTCTAAGCCAGGCCGGTTTTACGGCATATGCAAGAAATGTGATGCGGTCGACCCCATGTTCCGATGAAGGTCGCAGTAAGCTTTGGTCCGGACGTAGGACGTCGCAGCCTCACAACTCGAACGCAACTTATGGAAAACTCAGCCGCGTCCTTGACATCACAGATCTTGACGGCGTCCCCGCAACGATTGCGGCTCCTGCTTATCGAGAATGCCATTCGCTTCGCCGAGAAAGCGGTTGTTCACTGGGACGCTCAACAGAATGAAGAGGGGATGCAGGCTGTCGGAAACTGCCGTCACATAATCAACGAGTTGTTGAACGGGATCAAGCCAGACGGTTCCCAACTGAGCCGCCAAATTTCATCGATTTATTTGTTTCTATTTCGGGCGCTTGTCGAAGCTCAATTG
>JANNPR010000743.1:0-6588 GCA_031400345.1 Planctomycetota bacterium
ATGACCACTGACCACTGACCACTGACCACTGACCACTGACCACTGACCACTGACCACTGACCAATGACCAATGACCAAAAAATATTGGTATCTGAAACGAGCGATCTAAAGGCATATTGCTTGAACGTGGCGGAGCGCGCTCGCTCCGCTTCGACCGAATTGGCATTGGCACTGGGTGCTCGCAAAAACGAATGGCTTCAGGAGTCGGCGAGACAACTTCGTTCGCAGGTTGGCGATGTAGTGGCGGCCAATGATCAGGATGTGGCGGCCGCAATGCAACATGGTTTGACGGATGCTCAAATGGATCGACTGCGGCTGACGCCTCAACGAGTAGACGCCATCGCCGTCGGCTTGGAAGAAATTGCGGCACTCCCCGATCCCGTGGGGGAGACCATCGAATCCACAATACGCCCCAATGGGTTGCAAGTCTCCAAGGTACGAGTTCCGTTGGGAGTTGTCTTCTTCATTTATGAATCACGACCCAACGTAACGGCAGATGCGGCAGCCATCTGTGTTAAAAGCGGAAACGCCGTCATTTTGCGAGGCGGAAAAGAGGCTCTTCACTCTAGCCGAGCGATTGTAGACATCTTGACTAAGGCGGCGACCGCTTGCGGCTTGCCTCGAGATGCCGTGCAGTTGGTTTCCACGACGAATCGAGACGCGGTGGGATATTTTTTGGGTCTTTCCGAGTTCATCGATGTGGCAATACCTCGCGGCGGCGAAGGACTGATCCGCCGAGTTGTCACCGAAGCCAAGATGCCGGTCATTAAACATTTTACCGGCAATTGCCACGTGTACGTTGATCGAGCGGCCGATTTAGAAATGGCGGAATCGATCACCCTAAATTCGAAGTGCCAACGGCTGGGCGTTTGCAATGCCTGTGAATCACTAATAGTTCATGCCGACATTGCGAGCGAGATATTGCCGAAGTTAGGTGCCGCCCTTCAAAAACAAGGGATCGAGATCCGCGGTGACGTTCGAACTTGTGAGTTGATCGAGGGAGTCCGTGAAGCGACGGAAATCGATTTCTACACGGAGTTTTTGGGGCCCGTGATTTCCGTCCGAGTCGTCGGGTCGCTGGACGACGCAATTGACCATATTAACAAGTATGGCTCGCGGCATACCGATGCGATTGTGACGGGAGATTTAGCAGCAGCGCGCCAGTTCGTGGCTCGGGTTGACAGTTCCGCAGTGATGGTAAATGCCAGTACTCGATTCAATGATGGCGCCGAATTCGGTCTTGGTGCAGAAATTGGCATAAGTACAGATAAATTCCACGCGCGCGGTCCCTGTGGACTCAAGGAATTGACGACCTATAAATATGTCGCTTGGGGCTCCGGGCATATACGCACATAACGGTTAGGGAGAACCAAGGATGGCAGACGAAGTTCTTAGTCAGGCAGAAGTTGAAAGCCTGTTGTCGGCAATCGATACCAGCTTCGTGAAACCTGCTGAACAAACAGGAAATGCCGCGCCGGCTCCGGCCTTATCTAAACCGCAGTTCGCCCCACGCTCACGGGAAAAAGTCACCCCGTACGATTTCAAGCGGCCGGAACGAGTCGGCAAAGAGCAAATGCGAGCTTTGCAGTCGCTCCACGAGGGCTTCGGCCGCAATTTCGGCGCATCCTTATCCGCCCTGTTGCGAACCATCGTGGAAGTAAAGTTAACGGGCGTGGATCAGTTAACGTACAGCGAATTCGTGTTCAGCCTTGAAAATCCCACTTGTTTTAATTTGCTCAGCGCGGAGCCCTTGGAAGGTAGTTTGATCTTGGACGTCAACACCTCGATCTTGTACCCCATCATCGATCGACTGTTGGGGGGTGGAAAAGGGAATAGCCCGGTCTCACGCAGGCCGCTTACGGAAATTGAACTGCGACTAGTCGGTCGAATAACTTCGCTGTTTCTGGCCGAGATGAAGAAAGCCTGGGAGAACGTCGTGTCGCTGACCCTCAAGGTCGAGCGAGTCGAGAGCAACCCGCAGTTGGTGCAAATTGTCCCTCCCAACGAAGTCGTCGTACTCATCAGCTTTGAATTGGCACTTGGCGATCTCCGCGGAATGATCAACTTGTGTATTCCCTACACATCGATCGAGCGGATCAGCGGAAAACTGACGGCTAACACTTGGGTCGGCTACAGCAAGGCTTCGGCCACCCCTGAATCCATCAGCCACGTATCGCGACAACTGAATGGGGCATTGGTAGAGTTGATTGTGACGTTGGCAGATACCAAAATCAGCACCGAAGAATTGCTGGGGCTGCGCGTCGGCGACATCATCACGACCGACAAGGATGTCAAGAGCCCCATCGACGTGTTAGTAGAAGGCGTTTCTAAGTTCCACGCCAGCCCTGGTGCCCTAAAGGGCCACAAAGCCATCCAGGTTCAGGAAGCGATTAAGGCGAGGTAGGCCGTAGTGGTAGGCGCACACCGTGTGCCGTCCACTTACGGCACACGGTGTGTGCCTACTACTACATTGCACTCCAGTCGGTCGCTACGTCTTAGCGGCGACACTGGCATTTTTTAGCAGACTAGCCAATCGAGACTTCGTGCGCGAGGATTGGTTGGAATGGATCACATTCTTGGCGGCAGCCTGATCTAAGCGTTTCGTCAAGGTGCGCATGGCTTGGTTCGCATCGTCCAGTTTGCCGGATTTTACAGATTCGCGGACGTTGCGGATTCGCGTTTTTAGTTCGCTTTTTACAGCCCGATTCTGTGTGCGTTTTTCCAAGCTCTGGCGCAATCGCTTTTTAGCACTCTTTGTGGTTGGCATTTCTATTTGTCTCGGTCTTCCTAACGTGAAAGGGGTGCAATGGTCTTATCGAATTCGACACGGCACTGGTGAATCAGCTTTTATGGCGAATCTCACGGCTTTTGTCTAGACGTTCACGAGCATCTTTGTAGCTTGGGTCCAACTCCAGCAACGTCGTTAAACAGCGCTCAGCTAAGTCCATATCTTTAACGCCAATGGCCAATACGCCCGCACGGTAAAGTGCCATTTTCTTGGATTCGACGTCATTTGGATTGCTCGCCAGCTCGGCAGCTCGCTGATAATGCTGGAGAGCTTTAGCATACTGTCGGGTCCGCTGAAAACATTCCCCCACCTCGATCGCAATTTCGGCTTGCAACTCCGGTGTGTCTCGTAACGATTGGAACTGGTTAATGGCCTCCGCAAAATTTCCAACTCGTTTGAGTCGGACTCCCAGTTCGAATTTGATTTTTTTATCGTTAGGATGTCGTTGGCTTCTGCGGCCGTAAATTTCCAACTCGACGCGGTTCAATTCATTGCGTATCTGGACCGCAAGTGCCTTAACGTCCTCACTGGGCTCGATCATTGCTCTCTGCTCGGCGATTGCCAACTGATTCTTCACACGCAGAATATTTACATCATCAAGTCGGTCCTGGATGACAAAACTATTTCCGGAGACAGCTAACGCCTTAATGAGCACCCGCTGAGCATCGACAAGTCGATCTTCGTCGATATGCAATTGTGCCAATTCCAAGTAGGTTTCAATATCGGCGGGGTGATTGGACAGAAGCTGTTCCAGTTTCTGCCGAGCCGTTAAGGGGATCTCGCGGCGACGTGGCTTTTCCGCCTGTGCCGCTTCGGCGTTCATGCTTGGGGACGCGCTGGGTTTGGCGCCGGTTGCAGGTGTGCCTTTTCCTTTGGCTGATTCCAAGTTACTCGACCGAGGTCTGGTCTTCTCGAGATGCAACTGGGAAATCATCTGCGGCGGCTCAGGATCGTCAGGTTTTATCTCTTCGACGCGATGCCAGCATGCGATCGCCTGATCGAAGTTACCGATTCGCGTCAGCGATATTGCACAATGTCTATTGGTTTCCGGATCCTTGGGGTCCGCGTCCAATGCGTATCGAAGATATCGCAGCTCGGCGTCCACATACCCGAAGGCCGTACAGGCTTCCGCCAGCGAGCGCAACGTGGGCACATCCCATGGATTTGTTTTGAGGATCTCAGGGCCCAGTTTCAAAACTTCCCCCCACGCCTTTTTCACCGCAGCCTTTTTGAATACCCCCTTGCCAGAGAACATCGCCAGCCGTGATCCCCGCTTGTTATTGTTGTACTTCTTCTGCAAGTTGCCGAACATCGCTTCGATGTACACCAAATTACTGGCGTCGCTGGCAACACATTCGGCAAAAAGAGTGTGTGCGTAGTCGAAGTCGTAGGATTCCTGCGCAGCCAGCTTGCTACCGTGCTCGTACATTTGCTGCAGACGCTTGCGCAGCGATGGAGTAATAACTTCCGGTTGGGGCGGCTCTGCGGCCGTTTGCGATTGGGATTCCTGGGACATGGCGGGTAAAATTCGTGTTCGTTTTGTAGACTGACCTATCGTCGACCGGACGGCTGTTGTTGGTGTAACGGGCGTGTTGCAGTATTCTAGTCAACTGACCCCTGGTTGAAATCCAGGCGCAGGGAAACCAGTCACGAAGTAGCTGGATCTGCCTGAATTCAGGGATCCGTGACGCCGTATTCCGCCGGCAGAAAAAGCTCAGTATGAATTGGATCCTTCCAAAATTACAGATCGGGGCCGTGAACTTGGGCTTTCCGGTGGTCCAAGCAGCTCTATCTGGATACAGTGACTGGCCAATGCGAACGCTGGCGCGCCGCTATGGCGCCTCCTATTCCCTTTGCGAAGTTATGCTCGACCAGTTCCTGGTCGCTTTGAAAAATCGTTCCCGAACTCGACACTTCCTGTTTATCGGCGATGAAGAACATCCCGTGGGTGGCCAACTGATGGGCGCGGAACCCGAACAGTTTGCCGCCGGTGCCAAGCGATTGGCGGATGCAGGCTTCGATGTGATCGATATCAACTTCGGTTGTCCCGTCCGAAAGGTGCTGGGACGATGTCGCGGCGGATACCATCTCAGTCAGCCCGAGGTGGCATTGGAAATCGTGCGTCGCACTCGGGAAATAGTGCCAGGCCAGATTCCCGTGACCATCAAGATGCGGCGAGGCATCGATGATTCTCAGTCGAGTCGAGATAACTTTTTCCGAATTCTGGAAGGGGCGTTCGCCGAAGGAATCGCTGCCGTTACCGTTCACGGTCGGACGGTGAAACAACGATACATAGGCCCCAGCAAATGGGAATTCCTGACAGAAGTCAAGCGGCAATTCAAATCGCGAACGATCTTGGGTAGTGGAGATCTTTTTACCGCTCAAGATTGCCTGAACATGCTTCAACAAACCGGCATCGACGGAGTCACGGTGGCTCGAGGAGCTATCGGAAACCCCTGGATTTTTGCGCAAGCCAAGGCGCTCAGCGAAGGTAGGCCGCTTCCGCCGCCCCCAAGCCTCTTCGAGCAACGTGGTGTGATGCGCGAACATTTTCGGCTTGCAGAAGAACTCTATGGCGAAAATCAGTGCGGCCCGTCAATGCGTAAGTTCGGGATCAAGTACACCGCCCTCCATCCGCAGCACCTGAACGTGCGAGAAGCCTTCACGAAAGTGCGGTCGCGAGCCGATTGGGAAGCGGTCTTAAACCAGTGGTATTCTGAAGATATGCCAGGCTGCTATCCGGATCCTGAAATTCATAAACAACACCAAGAGTGTGATGTTGTGTAGCAGCAAGCCGGGAGGAATCGGACTACGTCTGGCGGCAGATGGAAAACTCCCCCGTAGCGCGAACCTCTGAACCCTGATCGGACGTGCCAGTAGTCCGTCCTACGGGGGACACTATTCCAGCGACCTGACTAGCCACCGAGGTTCTTGCCCACAAACGGGTTAAATCGCTTCTCGTCCCCGATCGTTGTGGCTTCCCCATGGCCGGATAGCACAATGGTGTCGTCCGGCAATACGAAAAGCTTGTTGTGAATCGACGCCACCAACTGATCCCAACTGGCATCTGGGAAGTCCGTTCGACCCACACTGCGATTCATCAGGACGTCCCCCACAAAGGCTAGCCACGGTGAATTCCCTTTCCAGAGAAAGATCACGTGACCGGACGAATGTCCCGGCGTATCAAACACTTCAAAATCGAAACCGCCTGCCGAAAACACGTCCCCATCGTTGACTAGGCGATCGGCGGGCGGACTAACTACCGAGAAACCAAACTGCGCCGAGAGATTTTCTTCGGGATCGGACAGTTTAGCCACCTCTTTCGCCCCGATTACGAGCGGACAATCTGGCCAGCAGCGTTTGAGGGCTTCGTTGCCCGCGATGTGGTCCGCGTGCCCATGCGTGTTCAAAATGGCAGAAGGGGTCAAACGTTTCTCGGTAAGAAAACTCAAAATTTCATCAGTATCAAGACCCGGGTCAATGATGACGCATTCATCACAGTCGGCGAGCCAGACAATATAAGTGTTTTCCGCAAACATCTGGGACGTGACAACGCCGACGTGGAACATGTTCAATCTCTCTCCCTTGTAGACGGGGATTAATTCCGGTTAGGCAAATGGGGCCGAAGCGAAATTGTATCCTAATAACCTGGCAAATTGACGGGCGATACTATCAGGGTTACCTACTCACTGAATTGATAATATTTTCGGCTCAACGAAAACCGGGCCTCTCGTTATACTTGCGGCCCCGTTTCGCTCCGTGGGGAGCTTGCTGGTAGTTGAAGGATAAACCTGGCATTG
>JANNPR010000777.1:0-2001 GCA_031400345.1 Planctomycetota bacterium
GAGTTGAGTTCGCCCGGGACCCAGCATTGTACTCATTCGTGTGACTGAAGCACCGGCGGTGTTAGCAGTTTTCCATGAGAGGCTTTTTGCGGGACACACTAGACGAAACGTACCGTTTCATGGGGAAATCGAGGCCCGGCCTGAGGATCTCAATCGACCCTTCAAACCCATTCGCGGCCTCTCAGCTGTCGACGCGAGGTCGTCTGACCTGGCGAAGTATGAGCAAAACGACAATTCCGCCTATCACCGACATAATGAGACCCGCAGGGCGAATTTCGTTGAGCGACCCGCCAAATAACACGCTCCCCAAAAACCCGCCGGTAATGGATCCAATAACCCCCAACGCAATCGTTGCAAAACAACCCATCGGATCTCGACCGGGAACCAATATTTTCGCCACAGTTCCAGCGATTAATCCAAAAATGCACCACGAAATGAAGTTAATCATCGGCGACCTCCAATGAATGTAACGATGAACGGCAACGCTTTGTTTTACATTATTATCGTTCGGGCTTCGGCGGCCATTCTTAGAGAGGAACGGAGAAAAGCTTGACCTCATCGCCTTGTTGGTCAGTCAAAAGAAAACTTTGTCTGAATCGAAGTAAAGCTTGTATCTGACGTCTTTAGCGTACCCATCCGCCAATTAGGCAGCGGCGAGTCCGCTCGGAATCTATTGTCGTCTCCTCGGGTGCTAAATATCGCTAGCAGATTGGAGAACTGCATCTAGCCTGGCAACGGTAGCGTTCCTTTGGAGTATGTCTTGCAGAAACAATAGGAAACGCGATGTTTGGAAAAACTTTGGAAAGAACAACCCTGATGCCCTACCCTTAAAACGGCACCGTCAGTCGCTCGCGCCAAAAAGCGAAATGCCGACTCGATCAATCTTGACGCTCCCGCAGTCAAAACAGATACTTCCGCCGCACAAGGGACATAGGGCACCTACGTTATCGTTTCGCTTGCTCATGCCGATTGACTTGCATTCGCGCGCGGCGCCTGGCGCCGCTAACGATGGGTCAAGAATTCGAAAGGAAAGGGATACAATGTTGGACGTCACCGAAACAAAGTGGCGAGTCTGGGATAACGAACTGACTTACGGCGACACGCTTTACCGTAGAGCGATCGGTGAATTACCCGAGATGGAGAGCAGCAAGAAGATGGCCAAAGAGGTGGCTATGGTGTTCACCCCCGGCAATTCTGTTTGTGACATTGGCTGCGGAGCCGGCCACTATTTGCGAAGCCTCGAGCGAGTCTTGCCCGTCGGATTCTTATACCGGGGCGTCGACGCCACAGCGAATTATGTCGCACTAGCGCAAAAGGCCTTTGCAAGCCGTCCCAATACAGACTTCCTGCAGTCCGATATCTTCGACATCGACCTGCCCGATTCGTCGCAGGACGTCGTCATGTGCAACAACGTTCTGCTACATTTGCCCTCGATTGCGCGGCCGCTGCGCGAACTGGTTCGCATTTCCCGCCGACATGTGTTGGTCAGATGTCTTATCGGTGATCGATCTTTCCGGATCCAAGACGTCCATTCCCAGGAGAACGGCGCCGAGTTCGATGAGATGGGAGAGCCTATCGGCTTTCACTTCTTTAACATTTACAGTGAAGCGTATATTAAGCATATCGTCGAGGGCATTCACGAAGTGAAAGAGTGGTCCATAGTTCGCGACCGAGAATTCGATTCGAAAAACATTGTAAGTTCAGTCGCCGATCACAATGGCGCGCGTGACGCATCGTTCATGATGGGCGAATATCAAGTCAACGGGTATATCATGCAGCCATGGTCCATACTCAAGATCACGATCTAAGAATGTTATTCGGCGTACTGAAGGACAGGGGTAAATGTTAAGCACATTGTTCCTTCGTACTCGTACTCGTACTCGAATGCGCCAGAGAGGACGAAAAGGAGTACGAGTACGAGTACGAGTAGGAGAGATTGGTCGTGCTTGCTGGATGTTTTCCGCTCCGCAGGCTTGTTTTGCAACAGGCCGTCCAGACACG
>JANNPR010000778.1:0-5488 GCA_031400345.1 Planctomycetota bacterium
TCATGCTATGCAGCTTCACCGCGGCGGCAACGCTACTATTGTCCTCGGCTACTCGCGCCAACCCCATTAGCTGGTTACTGGGAATTGCCGTTGTGGCAATCGCTTCCATCGTCGCGTTCTGCTCGATCCGGCGTGTAATTCAACCCCTCGAAGAACTGGCGCGCAGTGTACAAGAGGTGGTTTCCACGGAGGCCGATATCAGTTCATCTTTTCCCACACAAGATGAATTCGCAAAGCTAGCATCCGACTTCCAACGGGTACGAAGGCGGTTGGGAGATCGGTTGATTCAAGCAGAAGTCTACGCTCAGCGGCTGGCCACCGTGCTCGGGAGCATGATGGAAGGTGTGTTGGCCGTCGATAATCAAGAGCGGATTCTATTTGCTAATGATGCCAGTCGCGAACTTCTCGACGCCAAGGGAAGAGATATCGAGGGTCGTCCGCTGCTTGAGGCCACTCGCAACCGGGCCATGCACGATGCCGTCGCAAAAGCCTTCAGCAGTGAACGCTCGTATGAAACCGAGTTCCAATCCACGGGAGCCAACCGGCGAACTATCTCGCTGCGAGCGGCTAGGTTACCCGGCGATCCATCTCCTGGAATTGTCGCTGTGTTACAGGACATCACGGAACTCCGACGTCTGGAAAACCTGCGCCGTGACTTCGTGGCCAATGTCTCTCACGAACTCAAGACCCCGTTAGCATCGATTAAGGCGTACGCTGAGACGTTGCGATTAGGGGCCATACATGATCGAGACCACAACCTCCTGTTCGTTACCCAGATTGAAGAACAGGCCGATCGATTGCATCAATTGATCTTAGATCTGCTGCATTTAGCTCGAGTGGAAGCGGGCAGGGAGGCTTTCGAGATTACGAATCTCAGCTTAGCCGAAGTTGCCATGATGTGCCTTTCAAGTCATTCTCAAGCAGCTTCATCAAAACAGATCGATCTCAAGGTACTCGAAACGTCCGATTTAGAGATCCGAGCCGATTTTGACGGAGTGCAAACGATCATCGACAACTTGATCAGCAATGCCATCAATTACACGCCCGCAGGTGGTCGAGTCACGGTTGGCTGGCGGCAAGATGCCCAAACTGCGGTTATCGAGATTGAAGATACCGGTATCGGTATCGATGTTGCCCACCAAGATCGCGTGTTCGAGCGATTTTATCGAGTCGATCGGGCTCGCTCGCGGGAACTTGGCGGAACGGGCCTGGGATTGTCCATCGTAAAACACTTGGTACACGCATTCGGCGGAACGGTTGCCCTGCGTAGCGAGTTGGGAAAGGGCAGTAAATTCACGGTTCGCATCCCGCTGGCTGGATCATAGTCCCAGCTGTAGTAGGCACACTTCTGTGTGCCGTTACGGCACATGGAGTGTGCCTACTACAACCACTAGCTCAGTATTTCATGCACGACCCGTCCGTGGACGTCCGTTAGCCGAAAGTCGCGCCCCGCGTGTCGATACGTCAAACGTTCGTGATCCAGTCCCAGCAAGTGCAAAATCGTGGCATGCAGGTCGTGCACATGAACCTTGTCTTGTATGGCTCGAAAACCAAAATCATCCGAGGCACCGTAGGCCATACCACCTCGCACCCCGCCCCCGGCCATCCACATGGTGAATCCCCAATGATTATGATCGCGGCCATTGTTTGATTCGGAGGTCGAGGTGCGCCCGAATTCACCGCCCCAAAGAACTAACGTGTCTTCAAGCAGCCCGCGGCGCTTCAAATCGCTCAATAGTGCAGCAGTGGGCTGATCAATGTCCTGGCATAGTTTTTTGGTGGTCTCGTTGTGATCGCGGTGCGTGTCCCAGGGCTGACCGTTCCCATAATAGATCTGGACAAATCGCACACCTCGTTCCACCAAACGGCGAGCCATCAAGCAGGCGTTGCTGAAGTGCGATGAGCCGTACTCAGCCCGAATTGCCAACGGCTCGCGCGCTAAATCAAACGCATCGGACGCTGCGAATTGCATGCGAAATGCCGTTTCCAGCGAATGAATGCGCGCTTCGAAACGATCGTCACCGCCACGAGCTTGCGAGTGTTGCCGGTTCAACTGCTGCAACATGTCGATTTGCCTGCGCTGCTGTGTCGAAGTGAGTTGCACATTTTTGATGTGCGGCAACATCACACTTGGGTCAAGATTCGACTGGTTAATGTACAGCCCTTGATACTCGCCGGGCAAAAAACCACTCGTCCATAATTCAGCAAAACGAACTGGGCGCCCGGGGCAAAGCACGACAAAACCTGGTAGATCTTCGTTCTCCGCCCCTAACCCATACGTCATCCAAGCGCCCAAACTCGGACGCGTCGGAGTCATGGTGCCATTGTTCATCAAAAACAACGCCGGCCCGTGGTTCGGATTATCCGTGTGCAATGAACGAAGCACGCAGATGTCGTCGATACACTGGCCAAGCTTTGGAAGCAGATCGCTAACCGGTAGTCCACATTCGCCCCGTGGTTGGAACCCAAACGGAACGGGCATCAGGCCGCCCGTTTCGTTTTCCGTGCGAAACTGAACTTCTGCCGGTCGCTGACCTGCGAATTGATTGAGCGCCGGTTTGGGGTCGAACAAATCCGCCTGAAACGGTCCACCATTCATGAACAATTGAATGACCCGTTTCGTTCGTGCCGGAAAGTGCGGCTTCTTGGACGTCGACAATTTACTATTTGCAATTGCCGTGCTGGACGACTTGAGGAGTGCCGAATTGACGAGCGCCGTGTCGGTGTCCGCCGATGGCGCAGCGCCCATGGCTTCAACCCCCAACAACTGGGCTAAGGCAACGGCTCCGAGCCCCCCACCGAGGGCACGTACCATTTCGCGCCGCGTCCATCCGCTGTAACTGTCAGTCTCCACCATAAATCGCCCTCAATCCACGAACAAAAATTCGTTACTACTCAGCAAAATTTGAGCGTATTGGCGCCAAAGCTCATCGGCCTTCGGGTCCTCCTTGCGCAATTCCGTCAGAAAGGCTAAACCCCAGCGAGTCTCTTCGCTGGACGCTGCGCGGCCAAACACCATCGCATACAAATGGGCTATTCGTTGGTCATCCGGAGCTTCCAGGGACCTTGCTCGTTCGGCCAAAGCCTGACTGCGTTCGTAATAAAACGGGCTGTTTAGCGCGAACAATTGTTGCAGAGGCGTTATTGTCGGTTCGCGAGTTGCACTATGGGCTACCGGGTCTGGAAAATCGTGCAAACGCAACAGGTCATTTAATTCGCGACGCTTGACCTCCCCGTAAATCGTGCGACGGCGATTGGTTGGCCGAGATAAGTCGACCGATTCACCACCCATCGATTCATCCAGTTCCCCCGTAGCGACGAGCACCGCGTCGCGCAAGGCCTCGACTTCCAACCGCCGCGGCTTCATGCGAGCCAACCAGACGTTTTCTGGGTCAATGGCGTGTTTGTGAGGTTCGCGAACACTCGTCTGTCGATAGGTTGCCGACAGCAGGATTTCGCGATGGAGCCATTTCGGCGACCAGCCGTTCGTGGCGAATCGATCGGCCAAGTCGTCGAGCAACTCAGGGTGAGACGGCCGATCCCCTTGACTGCCGAAGTTACTAAGCGTGGTTACCAAGCCACGACCAAAGTGTTGGTGCCAAACTCGATTTACAAACACCCGCGATGTCAGGCCTGCTGCGTCGCCAACGATTGCGTCGGCCAACTCCCTGCGACCACTGCCCTGGCGAAACCGGGCCTCGGGATCGCGCGACAATACTGTTAGAAAACGACGCGGTATGAGCTCCCCAGTCTTGGCCGCATTACCTCGCAATTGAACTGCGACATCCTGAGCCTGACCGGGCTGATGTTCGATTTTCGTTTTATACTCCCCATCCGGCAGCACCTGCAGGCTTGACTCAACGACACCAAAAACCAAAGGTGTGTGGTAATGAGGTGTTTTCTCTAAGTCGGTGACCTGACGTCGTAACTCTTCCGTTTGTGTTTTGATCTCCTCTGCTGGATCCGTTTTTTTCGCCAACTCTCCAATCTGCTTTTGCAACTCTTTGACTTGTTTTCGAGCCATCAATGCCGGGGACGCATTTTCATCAGGAATGATAGGTCTGTCTTCCAAGCAAATGCTCGCTAAGACACCCGCCAAGCCATAGTAGTCCTGAGTTGTGATTGGATCGAACTTATGGTCATGGCAGCGCGCGCAGGCAATCGTCAGTCCCATAAAGGTTGAACCGATTGCGTCGATGCGTTCTTCCCACTCCTCTGCCACGACTTGTTTGATGACCTTGTGATCTAGTTTCAGCTCCTTCCAGTAGGTGGGGCTGAGTCCCAAAAATCCAAGTGCGCGGTTGTCGTCCGGCGTGGCGCCGGGTAGTAGGTCGGCTGCCAGCTGATGTCGCACAAATTCGTCGTAGGCCAGATCACGATTCCAGGCGCTGACTACCCAATCGCGGTACAGCCAGGCCTTGGCCTCACCTTCTCGCCAGGACTCCGGTATATCGCAATAACGAGCCAAATCGAGCCAGAACCGTCCCCAGCGCTCGCCATAATGGGGCGACGCCAATGTTCGATCGATCATACGCTCAATGGCGTCTGGTGCCGGATCATCGCGAAACTGTGCAATCTCCTGCAAGGTCGGCGGCAAGCCTAGTAAGTCAAACGTCACGCGTCGGATGAGCATATCACGAGTGGCTTCGGCAGCTGGCGTAAGATCATGTTTGGCCAAATACCCGTACACAATCGAATCGACTCGACCGTCGGCACCGCGATGGAAGCTAGTATCGCCCACCGACGGGGTACTTAATGGCTTCCCAGAAGTTAGTTGATTCGGCCCAGTGTGACCCGGTAATGGCTGAAATGCCCAGTGTTTGCGCCCTTCGACGAAGTCGATTGTGCGTCGGGTTCTGGAAGTCGTTTCCGAGGCTGGAAACGGCGACCCTCGTTTCACCCATTCAACGATTATCGCGATCTCAGAGTCGGGAAGTTTTCCGGCGGGAGGCATTTGCAGCGACTCACTCCCGTAGCGAATAGCTTCAATTAGTAAGCTCTTATCCGGATCACCAGGCACGATTGCCGGACCCGTATCTCCCCCGGACACAATCTTTTCCCGATTGTCTAGCGTCAAGCCACCGCGGGGTTCAGCGACCATCGTGGAATGGCACTTGTGACATCTTTCGACGAGAACGGGCCGCACCCGACGTTCGAAATACTCTATACCAGCGGGGTCAGGTGGCGACGCATCCGCCTCGGCATCCGCCGATAATAGGCTGGCGAGACAGAACATGATATTAGCGATTACAACCATCCATCACCTTGCCGTTGGAGTAGCTCAGGATGCAAAGTGTGAAGTAAAGAATGCAAATTGGAAATTGCAAATTGCAAAATGCAAATTGAAAAGTGGTGTTGGATTAGCGCATTCTCAAAATCATTTTGAATTTTCAATGGGTGTAACCCGCGCTCCGCTCCCCTCGATTTGGAGGGATATGGTTTCAACAGCCGCTTGTAGCTCAAGGCAAAAAGGGAGTGAAAGTGATTC
>JANNPR010000787.1:0-2950 GCA_031400345.1 Planctomycetota bacterium
CTTCGAACGTCATCGCAGTCGACTTCGAGCGTGATATTGGTCCCATATTCATGCGCCGCTGTCTTGAATGCCATAACGAAGGAGAGGCGGCTGGCAAACTTGTACTAACGTCGCACGTCGGACTCGTCGAAGGTGGTGATTCTGGAGCTGCACTAGTACCTGGAGATCCGGAAGGAAGTCTTCTTTTGCAGCGAGTTCGGTCCGGTGAGATGCCGCCGCCGAAATCGAACAAAGACACAAGTCTGTCGCCAGGCGAAATCGCCAAATTGCAAGATTGGATTCAGACGGGAGCGACCTGGCCCGCAAACAGAGTGCTCGATCGATTTGAGATTACGACCGACGCCCGCGCTGGCCGCGATTGGTGGTCCCTTCAATCCATCAGCCGTCCGCAAATTCCCGAAGTTCATTTCGTCGCCGGACGCTCCGATCCGACTGATGGGAACTCGAATCCGATCGACGCGTTTCTGCTAACCAAGTTACAAGAGCGTGGTTGGTCCTATGCACCACGAGCCGACAACCGGTCACTCATTCGACGAGTGTATCAAGACCTAGTCGGATTGCCTCCAACCTTTGACGAAATAGAGGCGTTCGTAAACGACGCGTCCCCCACAGCCTATGAAGACCTCGTCGATCGACTACTCGCGTCGCCCCATTTTGGGGAGCGCTGGGCCCGTTACTGGCTAGACGTCGTAAGGTTTGCAGAGACTTGTGGGTACGAACGGGATCAAGACAAGCCCCATGCATGGAAATATCGTGATTGGGTCATTCGGTCCTTGAATCAAGATTTGCCATACGACCGATTTGTAATGGAGCAGTTGGCAGGTGACGAACTACCTGATCGATCTGAGCAAACGGTGATTGCCACTGGGTTTTTGCGGCTGGGTACATGGAATGATGAACCCAACGATCCTCAGGAATACAAACATGAGCGGCTGGAAGACATGGTTCACGCGACAAGTGTTGCGTTCTTCGGCTTGACCGTGAAATGTGCGCGATGCCACGACCACAAGTTCGATCCGATTCCACAAACCGACTACTACCGAGTTGCCAGTGCCTTTTGGGCCGGATTCATCGAACCGGGCAGTGGAAAGATCCAAGGCGGCCCAGATGCTGCCCAACTAGGGTTTGACGTGTTGGGATGGACGGATCGCTCTCCATCTCCTGAGCCTTTAAGGTTGCTGAAGAAAGGCGATCCGAATCGACCGGGAGAGGTTGTCAATCCTGAGCACCTTTCGGTCGTGCCTGCTCTACATCGCCCTTTTACCAAGGTCGCATTGTCGGCCGGAACCACTCAACGTCGAACGCAATTGGCGCAGTGGATCGTCGATCGCAATAACCCCCTAACGGCTCGGGTACAGGTAAATCGACTGTGGCAACGCCATTTTGGCAATGGGCTACTTCGCTCGCCGGACAATTTTGGCTTCACGGGAGGGAAACCCGTTCACCAAGATCTCATGGATTGGATGGCCTGCGAGTTGATGGCGGACGGCTGGCAAAGCAAGCGACTTCACAGGCTGATAGTTACTTCGGGCGCTTACCGTCAGGCGTCGTTGCATCCGCAATTTGTAGCATACGAACAGTCAGACCTTTCAAATCTATACTACTGGCGATACGACCGCCGGCGACTTGACGCGGAGGCATTACGCGACTCGACCCTTGTGGCAGGCGGACAACTCGACCGCAGGCGCATTGGAGGCCCGAGTTTCTTCGCGACCATTGGCGCCGATGCCCTCGAAGGACTCTCGATGAAAGGGAATGCCTGGAAAGCATCACCGCTTTCCGACCAATATCGCCGCGCCATTTATTCGTATTCGAAACGCAGTTTGCTGCCGCCAATGATGACCACATTCGACTTTGGAGACACGACGCTGCCCTGCGGGCAACGTGATGTGACGACCGTTGCGCCTCAAGCTTTAGCGCTGCTAAACAACTCATTTGTACACGCGCAAAGCGATTCGTTAGCGCGTCACTTGTCGGCCGTAACCCGCGATCCTACGGAACGCATCCGACTCGCTTGGCGGCGTGTATTAGGCCGCGAAGCCTCGGATCAAGAAATCGCATTCGCTCAAGATCACCTGCGGCACCAAATGGATCGCTTCCGCATCGCAGAACGCGAACACTCCGATGTCAACGGACTGTTCGATGGTTTAGTATTGCACTTGCGATCGGATCGAGGAGTACAACTAGACAAAGACAAAGGGATCGCGGTATGGAAGGATCAGTCACCAGCCGGACATCCTGTCGGTCAAATAGTCGCGTCTTCACGACCTCGACTCATTGCCAATGCATGGCTCGATCGGCCTGTCGTACGATTTGATGGCAACCTGAGTTTTTTGGAGATCGATGGGCAAGTTCTAACATCGCAGCAATTCACGATTCTCGCAGTCGCTACGGACACGGGCGATTCTGGGAATCGTGAACTGTTCTCCAACTGGAACGGCGCTGCAGGCAATTCGGTGACGTCGGTGTTTTTTGGTCTGACAGAAAAAGCGTCCGTGCGACTGTCCGACAACTTCGCTCCTGCCGGCGATATACGAGATCGACAACGGCCTTTTCTTTTGACGGCCATTTCTGAACCGAATGGCGCTGCGGTATTTCAGAATGATATTCCGATTGCGAGACGCAACTCGCGGCTGGATCCACGGAATCTAGCGACGAAGTACTTCATCGGTGTTCAGGGGAACTACGGCCGCGAGTATTGGTCGGGAGACTTGGCGGAGCTATTGGTGTTCAATCGGGCGATCGCCGAGTCCGAACGAGAACTGCTAACTCGACTTTTGACGAAGCGCTACGGACTTGCACCTGACTCAAGCAGGCCGCCCGAAGTACTCGCCCTGGCATCGTTATGCCATGTCCTGCTGAATACGAATGAATTCATTTACGTCGACTGAAGCTTGGCAGTAGGCACGCTCCCTGTGCCGTGGCGGACGGCACAGGGAGTGTGCCTACT